>JAXJTA010000001.1:0-2039 GCA_036309825.1 Eubacterium sp.
ATAGATGCTGCGCGGCAGATACGCGTGAAGCAGTATTCCTTCCAGGATCGTTGCCGGAACGATGATCACATAGGCAAGAACGGAACGCAGGGCTTCACCGGCACCGGCAAAGATCCAGAGGCTCTTGTACAGGTGACACAGATAATAGACCAGCAGATACGTTGCGATCGCGATCGGCAAAAACTTCAGCAGCCACGGAACCATCGGCGGATCGATATCGCCGGCGCGAAAATCGAACCTCGCCCAGAGAGTGAAGAAATAAGACAGCGCGATCGTGAAGATATCCGCGAGCAGAATGACCGTCGTGCGCCCTACCAGGCGCTTATCGTGGACCATCCTGCGCTCCCCGGTCTTCGGGGGAATTATTCTGTTTTCGCCGCGTTTTTCTCCTGACTTCATATATCTATTTCCTTATTCGTTTGTTATTATTATGTCCGTATTTTATCACAAATGGAAAGTATATCTCTTCAAACGCAATATAAGTGTCCTACTTTGACGCCGGTCTCCGGCTTTATAACCTTGCTGCTACTTTGCAGCCAGTCTCCGGACCCCGAGCGCATAGCTCAGTTCCATCGATTCCGGCCACTCCCCGACGCGGAATCCCAGCAGATCCCGTGCCCGCGCGATCCTGTACTTGACCGTGTTTTTATGGATATAAAGCACATTCGCTGTCTCGGTGATGCTGCAATCCGTATCCAGAAAATAGCAGCTAAGCGTCCTCAGGATCTCATCGCCCTCACGTCCCTTATCCAGCAGGTGGATCAGACCGCGAAACGGATCACTCTCCGGCCCCGTCTCCAAAAGCTCCCGGCATTTCTTTGCGAAGCGGATCTGTCGGATCGACAGCCACTTCCGGTCCGGAAAAACAGCTCCGGCGTCCTCCGCGTATTGCATGGCATCCCTGTAAATACTTCCCAGATCCTCTCCGACAGAAAGTCCGTCGCAGTGGATCAGCTTAGCGCGAATTCCCTCTTCCTCCAGATCCCGCAGCAGCACATCCGTGTAGATCCCTCTTTTCCTGTATTCAAGGCCGACCGCAGGGAAGATCAGCACATTCGATTCATACTCCGCAACGACCGGTATGTCCCGCTTGTTGCGAATCTCCCAGACAACATCCGCGCGCAGAAGCCGCTGGGCTTTGTCCTCATTGATAAGGATCCAGAGATCCCGGATCCCTCCAATGGACGCTCTGGCATTGAAGGCAGCCTCCTCCGCGCCGGATCTGTCCTTCGCAAGAAGTGTCTCCGCCAATGCTGTCAGAGCAGCCTCTTTCTTCTCCCGCAGCGTGGAACCGAACTCCTTCCCATCAATTTTCGATACGAGTGTAGTCTCCTGTTCGTGCATTCTTTCCATCTGCAAATCCTCCTGTATCGCATCATGCCTTGCGCATTTTCGCGCAGGTGCGTATGATAGTGGCATGGAATACAAAATTATCCGAAGCCGGCGGCGTTCGCTGGCCCTAGAAATCGATAAAAACGCGCAGCTGATCGTCAGAGCGCCATACCATTTTTCCTCCGAAACCATCCGCCGTTATGTGGCGGAAAATCGTGACTGGATCGAGCGCCATCTGGCGGAGATGCAGGCACGTAAAGAAGCCCTGGCTGATGACAGTTCGAAGCCGCTTTCACCGTCAGAACTTCAACGCCTTGCCGATCAGGCACTTCGGCAGATCCCTCCGCGGCTGGCGAAGTACGCGGCACAGATGGGTGTCACCTACGGCAGGATCACTATTCGCAACCAGCGTACCCGCTGGGGGAGCTGCTCCGCGAACGGAAACCTGAATTTCAACTGCCTGCTGATGCTGGCTCCGCCGGAGGTTCTGGATTATGTGATCGTCCACGAGCTCGCCCATCGAAAGCAGATGAATCATTCCGCACTTTTCTGGAACGAGGTAGAGACGGTTCTTCCCGACTACCGGGTGCGCCGCAAGTGGCTCAAAGATAACGGGTGGGCGTTGATGGCCCGCATGCCTGTATAGGGTGGCTCGATTACCCTCTTGCTCCGTTTCCCTCGCTTCGCTCAGTCCAAATGTCGCTGCG
>JAXJTA010000002.1:0-3381 GCA_036309825.1 Eubacterium sp.
CATCCTCGGTATCCTGATCGGCTTTGTCTGGGCAATGCTGAAGATTCCGATGCCGACGATGTTTGAAAAAACGCTTGCCTGGGTCTCCGCGACATCCTCTCCGCTCGGTCTGATCGCCATGGGCGCGAGCCTGGATCTCAAAAAAATCACGGGACGAATTCGCCCCGCGATTCCCGCTATCATTCTGAAATTGATCGTTTTTGTCGCGCTCTTTATTCCGGTTGCGATCGCCATGGGTTTTCGCACGGAAAAGCTCGTTGCCGCCCTTATCATGCTCGGCTCCGCAACGACTGTTGCCAGCTATGTCATGGCAAAGAACATGGGACACGAAGGTACGCTGGGATCTACCGTCATTATGCTGACGACCCTTCTCAGCTCCTTAACACTTACGTTCTGGATCTGGCTGCTCCGCACCCTTGGTCTGATCTGAGTCCGCTTCCGGTTCCTCCTCGATCTTCAGATCGGGGCGGAACATGCGGAAGCCGCGCACATCGGGATGTTCCCCTGCGTGGATATCGATCCGCTTGGAGCTGAACTTCGAGAACAGGATCTTCTGTCCGGGATACAGGCTGCTGTAGCCGGAGCAGGAATATGTGACGATCGCCGCCACGGCAAAATACAGATAACCGTCGAATCCGAAGAGTTCCATCGCGAGGAAGATCGACGAAAGCGGCGAATTCGTTATACCGCCGAACAGAGCCATCAGGCCGATCGCCGCCGCGAAGCCGGCCGGCATATGGAGGATCTGTCCCGCGATGCAGCCGAAGGTCGCGCCGATAAAGAAGGTCGGTACAACTTCACCGCCCTTAAAGCCGGCCTCGATCGTCAGTGCCGTAAACAGGATCTTCAACAGGAAGGCAAAAGGTGCCGTCCTCCCCTCTTCGATCGCTCTCGCGATAACATCCATGCCCGCGCCGTTATAATCACGATTCCCCACCAGAAAAGTAAGCCCGATGATGAGCAGGCCGCCGATGATCACCCGCACATACGGATTGGGGATAAACTTCCTGTAGCCGATCGCTGCCCACCGGAGTGCCCTGCAGAAAAGGATCGAGACGAGGCCGCAGAGAACGGCCAGTACAACGACCTTTCCCATCATCGGCAGTGACTGCGCCGGGATCTCCACATGAAATCTTGTCGGCGCCACCCCCATCTCCAGAGAAATATAATAAGAAGTCACCGAGGCCAGAATGCTTGGAAAAAGAGCCGCATGATAGACCACGCCGACGCTTGAAAGCATGACAACAAAGACGGTCGCCGTCAGCGGTGTTCCGAACAGTGCCGAGAAAAACGCAGCCATGCCGGACAGCGTAACGACGTTCAGGTCATCCTTGTCCAGCGTAAAGCCTCTTCCGATCAGGTTGCCGATACCGCCTCCGATCTGGAGCGCCGCGCCTTCTCTTCCGGCGGAACCGCCGCAGAGATGGGTCAGGATCGTGCCGGCAAAGATCGCCGGAACGAGCTTCCAGGGAATCGGCTTCCCCTCTCTCGACGCGGCAAGCACGTGGTTCATCGACATTCCCGTTACGTCAAGCCATTTATAGATCAGCAGGATCAGAATTCCGGCTGCAGGCAGCAGGTACAGAAGCCATGGGAGATCCAGCCGCAGGTTCTGTGCTCTTCCGATCCCCATATGGAATGCCATGCCGACAAAGCCGCAGGCAATTCCCGTTAGGATCGACAGGATCACCCATTTAATAATCGATAAGATATATGCTCTCGTATAACGCAATTCTATGTAACCTCTCTTATGCCCCTCGATATCACGGCACGCCTGGCAGATGTCTGCCGATCCATGCCGCCTTTATTTAGGATACTCGTTGGCAAAAACTTTTTCAATGCGCTATACTGCAAATGAGATATTTTTTATCAAGTACAACTACAGGAGAGTCATTATGAGAGCTGTTATCCTTGAAGCACATGCCGTCAACCCGGGCGATGTATCCTGGGATCCGGTCACGTCGCTCATTCCGACGGACATCTATGAAAACACGACCGAGGACGAGAAGTGGAACCGCATTAAGGGGCACGAACTTGTGCTCACGAATAAGGTAAAGATCGATGAGGAGGTTTTTTCACGCTTCCCGGAGATCCGTTACGTCGGTGTCTGCGCAACGGGATATAATGTCGTCGATCTCGAGGCTGCGAAGCGGCGCGGCATCATCGTCACCAATATTCCCGCTTACAGCACCGATTCGGTCGTTCAATGCACCTGGGCGCTGATTCTGGAACTTACAAGCCATGTAGCCATGCACGCGGAAAGCGTCAGAAGGGGTGACTGGATCAAGTCCCCGACCTTCTGCTACTGGCTTACCGCGCCGACCGAGCTTTCCGGCAAGACGATCGGCATTTACGGCTTCGGCAACATCGGCCGGGGCGTCGCGAAGGTCGCGGAGGCCTTTGGCATGCAGGTGCTCGTTCACACCGCACATCCTGAAAAATACGAAGCTGCTGCCTCTTCCGCTATTCACTTTGTCGATGAGGAGGAACTGTTCCGCAGCTCGGATATTCTCACCTTTCACTGTCCGCTGACCGAAGAGACGAACGGCCTGGTCAATCAGCAGACGATCTCGCGCATGAAGGACGGTGTCATCCTGATCAATGTTTCCCGCGGGCCGATCATCAATGAAGCCGATCTGGCCGTGGCTCTGAAAAGCAAAAAAATATCCGGCGCAGGGCTCGACGTTATTTCCGTCGAACCGATGCTTCCGGATAATCCACTGATCAACGCTCCCAACCTCATCATCACACCGCACATTGCCTGGGCGAGCGTCGAAGCCCGCACCCGGCTCATCGCAATCGCCGCGGACAATATCCGCGCCTTTCTGAACGGCGATGCGTTGAACAGAGTAAATTAGGAGCAGACCTTGTTCGATTCCGCTGAAGGCTTTGCGTAATTCGGCTCAACCGGAAAACGCGGCTCAGTCGATTACAGCAATGGCTTCGATCTCCACGAGGGCGCCTTTCGGGATCGCTCCGACCTCGAAGGCCGCTCTTGCCGGATACGGCTCGGTGAAGAACTCCGCATATACCTCGTTCATCGCCGTGAAGTTTGCGATATCGCTGAGAAGAACCGTTGTTTTTACCACCTTGCTCATGTCCGCGCCGGCTTCCTTCAGAATATTGGAAATATTCGTCAATGCGCGGCGTGTCTGCGTCTGAATGTCATCGCCCGCAAATTCTCCCGTTGCCGGATCGATCGGGATCTGTCCCGATACATAGATCGTATTGCCCGCCTTTACCGCCTGACTGTACGGTCCGATAGCTGCCGGTGCGTTCTTTGTGCTGATTGCTTTACTCATATCTTTGTCCTCTTTTCTTTGGTATTCATTTTCTTAGATCCTGTTCGATTCCGCGTGCCTCGAAATACCGGTGTACCGC
>JAXJTA010000003.1:0-13682 GCA_036309825.1 Eubacterium sp.
CATCAAAGTCGGTCCATCCTTCGTTCTGGATCTTCGGAATGAGCTCCTCAGCGCCTACGAAATCAGCGCCTGCAGCTTTTGCTTCCTCAGCTTTTGCATTCTTAGCGAATACAAGAACGCGGACAGATTTTCCGGTTCCGTGCGGCAGAACTACAGCGCCACGGATCTGCTGATCCGCATGACGTCCGTCGCAACCGGTACGAATGTGAACTTCGATCGTCTCATCAAATTTTGCAACTGCTGCTTTTTTTGCCAGAGAAATAGCCTCTGCTGCATCGTACAGGGTAGCACGATCGATAGCCTTAGCAGCCTCTAAATATTTCTTTCCGTGTTTCATCTAAAAATTACCTCCTGTGGTAGTGGCGGGTTTATCCCTCCCACGTGAAATTTCCCGGGAAATTTTCCCTGATAGTAAGCGTCTGATTAGTCCTCTACAACGATACCCATGCTTCTTGCAGTACCAGCGATCATGCTCATAGCAGCCTCGATGGATGCAGCATTCAGGTCAGGCATCTTTGTCTCAGCGATCTCACGAACTTTGTCCTTGGAGATAGTAGCTACCTTGGTCTTGTTCGGTTCGCCGGAAGCGCTCTTCAGGTTGCAGGCTTTCTTTAACAGAACAGCTGCAGGCGGAGTTTTGGTGATGAAGCTGAAGCTTCTGTCTGCGTATACTGTAATAACTACAGGAATCAGAACGTCGCCCTTGTCTGCGGTTCTTGCATTGAACTCCTTCGTGAACTGTACGATGTTAACACCGTGCTGTCCAAGAGCCGGGCCTACAGGCGGAGCCGGTGTAGCCTTGCCTGCCGGGATCTGTAACTTGATGTAACCTTCTACTTTTTTTGCCATTTTTGGCACCTCCTAAAATAATGTGGTATTTGCGGGGAATTCCCTCCCACGGTCGTTTAACCGACCTTGCGGACTTCTGCGAAACCGATCTCGACCGGTGTCGCACGCCCAAACAGCTCAACGTTAATGGTAACCGTCTGCTTACTCTGATTAATGGATGTAATCGCACCGGTCGTGTCTTTCCACGCTCCGCCGATTACTACAATCTCGTCACCGACTTCAAGATCAATGACCACCTTCTCGCCGGTGTCGACTCCCAGGCCCTTCATCTCAGCCGAAGTCAGCGGAACCGGTTTGGATCCCGGTCCTACAAACCCCGTAACGCCTCGGGTATTACGAACAACATACCATGTATCATCGTTCATAACCATGTTCAGGAGAACATAACCAGGGAACATTTTCTTCAGTACCTGCTTCTTGACGCCGTTTCTTACTTCAACGACTTCTTCGAGCGGAACACGTACTTCGAGGATCTGATCTTCAAGGTGCCGGTTTTCGATTGTCTTCTCGATATTAGCTTTCACCTTATTCTCATAGCCGGAATAAGTATGCACTACATACCATTTTGCGTCTGACATTGATTCACCTTTTCCTTACTTAATGATGAGCTCCATAATCTGTAATCCGAGATTGTCCACAAGCATGATGATGACAGCTACAACTGCGGAAATAGCAACAACCGCACCTGTCTGCTTGGCAAGAGTCTTGCGATCTGTCCAGACGATTTTGTCCCATTCCGTCTTCAGACCCTTGGACCAGCTGCTGCCAGCCTTTTTCTGACCTTTCTTAAGGTCTTTGGTCTTTTTTGCGTTTTCTGCCATTGCACTCACCCTTCACTTATTATTTTGTTTCGCGATGTAATGTGTGCTTTCTGCAGAATCTGCAGTATTTGTTGATTTCCATACGCTCCGGATGATTCTTCTTATCCTTCGTCGTATTGTAGTTTCTCTGCTTGCATTCTGTACAAGCTAACGTAATTCTGGTACGCACGAACTTCCACCTCCACTGTTATTTTTTTGCTTTTCGGTCTTCTTTTCTCTGCGGACCGGCTGTTCACTCCACCGATATTTTTGCATAAAAAAAAAGGACCTTTTTCCATGTCGCTCATCGAGTATAGCACGGAGAAGGTCCTCTGTCAAGAAGCATTGCTTATGAAATGATTGTAAAAACTGCGAAAAACGCTTGTATTTACTCGTTTTCCGGATAGATCAGGCCGACACCTCTCTGTTCGAGGAAATCGATCCATTCCGCCTCCGGTTTGCAATCTGTGATGATATAATCCACACAGTCGATCGCACCGGTTCTGGTAAATGCTGTTTTGTTGAATTTCGTGTGATCCACGACCAGATAACTCTTCGTAGAGGAATCAATGATCGCCTGTTTCATGGATGTAAAGGTCTCCATCGAATCCATGATGCCGTGATCAAAGTCGATCGCCTTGCAGGAAATAAATGCCTTGTCTACATAGAAGGATCGAAGTGTGCTCTCCGCCTGCGGCCCGACAAGTGCCAGATATCCCTCCATCAGGTTTCCTCCCGTGGAGATGACAGTCCATCCCGGTACTTCCGACAGCTCGAGAATGATCTCAATGGAATTGGTGACTACCGTCAGATGCTGCTTTGACTTGATCGATTTTGCGATATACAAATCAGTGGAACTCGCGTCGAGTACGATATGATCGCCCTCGTGGATCTGCGCAGCCGCCAGTTCCGCCACGCGCTGCTTGGCGCCGACGTTCTTCTTGCTTCGGATCGTGAGCGGCATATCAAACGCGACGTTCTCATTAAGAACCGCTCCGCCGTAGCTCTTTGTGGCAAAGCCCTCCTGCTCCAGTTTTTCCAGATCTCTTCGAATTGTCTCTTCCGATACTTTATACAGTTTGCTGAGCTCGCTTACAACGACCTTCTTCTCGTCCTGAAGCTTCTCCAGGATTCGATTTCTTCTCTCCAGTGCAAGCATTGGACTTTCCTCCGGTTACCATTCTCAAAAGTTTCTACAGGATGCTTCTGATGATCTTCTCGTCCGGGCTTGCAATTACCTGGGAATCCAGATACATGCCCTTTTCTCCCGCGATCAGTTTCGCTTTCTCGATCGATGCGGTGACGGCGGAAACTTCGCCGGTGATCATCATATAGGATTTTCCGCACATGCCCTTGGCAAGGCGGAGTTCAATAACATCGACGATCGCCGTTTTTGCCGCTGCATCCGCAGCCTCGATCAGGGACGCTACATCAAAGGTCTCGAGAATGCCCAGTGCATCCACCTTCTCGATCTCGCTCGCGCCATAAATGGCCGGGAACAGGGAGTCATGCGGATTACCGAGGACAAAATTGTCGATCAGATCATATTCGTATTTTGTGCTTGCCGCCTCGACGGCAGCTTTTACGGCACTCAGATCACCCGTGATGATGGCGATGTACTTTCCCGGACATACCGTCTGTGCTTCCACGATATCAACGGCAGCCGTTTTTACCATCGTATCCGCGGCGGTAATGCCTGTCGGGATACTCTTAAATTCGACCATTCCGATTGCTCTGCTCATTACAGTACGCGCCTTTCTATCTCTTCTCTATCCGGATAAACTTGTCCGTTACGTTTGTGACTACGCCTTCAAGGGATGCGTGCATTCCCACACTCAGTCCGTCGCCGGGCTTTGCGATCTGCTGTCTGTAGGCAACGTGATCACCTACTTTGACGATCGGGATCGCCGGTGCGCCGATATGCTGGCTGAGCATTACGCGTACCGAATCTTCCGGCTGGAGCTCATCATCGAGCGGAGCCGGCAGATCATAGCGGGACAGTCCCAGTCTTGCCATCAGCCGCTCTTCCGGAACCTTCCGGTATTCTCTGGATTCGCGAACAGGAACGGTCGTCGCAGCCGGCGCCTTGATTCCCTTCGCTCTGAGTCCGCCTTTATACTCACCGATCAGCGATCTCGGTGCCAGGCTCTGCGGACACGCATACATCTCGCAGACACCGCAGCCCGAACAGAAGAAGGTGTTCAGGAACGGATTAACATCCTGGAAATCGGCATTGGATGCGGACCGCATGAAGCGGGCCGGATCGATCGGGTGACCGAGCGCATGCCGCGGACACATATTGGTACAGGTCTCGCACTGGCAGCAGATGGACGCCGCTCTCGCGAGATCGATCTTTGTTTTTCTTCTCTTCTTCATTACGATCGGATGATCCTGAGGAAGAACAAGGATCGCGTTTGTGGTCTTCGTCACACGGCCGTCATGGGGCTGAATGCGTCCCATCATCGGTCCGCCCACGAAGTAGACCGGATCCTTGCAGGTAATATCGCCGGCCAGATTAACGACCGACTCGTACGAGCATCCCACGGATACGGGCACGGTGATCGGCTTCGTAACTTCGCCGATGATCGTCAGATATTTGAAGGTGACCGGCTTGTCTTCCATCGCCGCGCGGTAGATGTTGTACATCGTCTCTACATTGTATACGATGCATCCCTGCTCGATCGGAAGTCCGCCCGGGCGGACAACGCGTCCCGTGCACTCATAAATGAGCACAACCTCATCACCCATCGGATAAACTTCCTGGAGAAGGTGGATCCTCATCTCCGGATACTTTCCGATCTCTTTTTCAATAGCCGCAATCGCCGCGTCATAGGATTTCTTGACACCGATAACGACCTGCTTCGCGCCAACGGTCTCGGCAACGATGTGGAGACCCGCGAGGATCTCGTCGGCGTGTACCGTGATCAGCTGTCTGTGCGGCTGAAGAAGCGGCTCGCACTCTGCGCAGTTCAGGAGAATGGTATCGGCATTTTTATTCAATTTTGCGTAAGAAGGGAATCCGGCACCGCCGGCACCTACTACTCCGCCCTCGCGAAGTTTCTTCTGCAGCTCCTCAAATTCCATGCTCTGCTCCGTTCTTTTCGTTATTCAAAAATTCCGCCGTCGTCGATGATTCCGACGATCGCCGCATCGACCGGTGCATCCTGCATATCACAGCCGATCCTGGCAGAACTGCCCTGTGCTACAATTACATATTCGCCGACGCCGGCACCGACAAGGTCGATGGCGATCAGCTGTCCGGCCTCTGCTGACATATGATGCAGTGGTTCGACGATCATAAATTTGCTTCCGATCAGTTTCTCACTCTTGCGGGTGGAAATCAGACTTCCTACAACCTTTCCTGCTATCATGGCAGCCTCCATTTACGTGAATCAGCATTTTGCTGAGTTATTTTCTGAATGAATAGTGTTGATTCCTGCGATAACGCGCGTTCCGAACCCCTTCCGGATATTCGAAACGCGCGGTTAGCATACAGGAAATCAGCGAATAATCGAAACCGTGTCTCCCTGTTTGATACCTGCGGCATTGGCCTCATCGGTATCGATGTGCATTTCCAGCGTGAACGTCGGATTTACACGAATCAACACATGGTTAAATACGGTACCGCGATCGTTGTCTGCTTTTACAGAAACGATGTCGCCGTTTTTTACTCCGGCAGCCTCCGCATCACGCGGGGACATGTGGATGTGACGCATTGCGACAATGCATCCTTCATTAAGATAAATCGCGCCCTTCGGTCCTACGATTGCGACCGCAGCGCTTCCCTCGATCTTGCCTGACTCGCGGACCGGGGCTTTGATACCAAGAGTTCTGGCATCAGTAGCGGAAATTTCTACCTGAGTAGCGGATCTTACCGGTCCCAGGATTCGTACGTTTTCAATCGCACGAAGTTTCAGACCGACGATCGTTACCTGTTCGTTAGAGGCGAACTGGCCGCCCATGAGATCTTTCTTCTTGGTAAGCTGATATCCCTTACCGAAAAGCGTCTCAACATGCTCCTGTGTAAGATGAACATGTCTAGCGGATACGCCAACCGGAACCATGAAACCGTTCGACTTCTCAGCTGTAGAATTCATAGCTTCGAGCACCATTCTGGTGATCATTTCTACCTGATTAGTATCCAAGCTGACACCTCTTTCTGCTGGAAAAACGTATTAACGACTATTATTTCAGCTTCGGAAGGATCATCTCAACATCGGTGTGCGGTCTCGGGATTACATGTGTAGCTACGAGCTCACCAAGTCTGGATGCGTTGTTGCCGCCAGCCTCTACTGCGGATTTAACAGCGCCTACATCGCCGCGAACCATAACGGTTACAAGGCCGGATCCGATTCTCTCGGTTCCGATCAGTGTTACGTTTGCAGCTTTGCACATTGCATCTGCTGCTTCTACTGCTGCTACAAGTCCTCTGGTCTCAACCATTCCTAATGCTTCCTGTGTCATTCTTCTTTCCTCCTTGACAGTTGTTTTTGCGGGCTCTGCCGCTTTTTCAATTTTTTTATCAGATACTTTTTCTGTTTTTACAGCTTCCTGTTTTGCAGCCGGTGCCGCCTCGGCTTTCGGTGCGGCTTCTGCCTTCGGCGCTTCCTCGGTTTTCGGTGCCTCGGCAGTTACCGGCGCGATATTGGCATTTACAACAGTTTTGGGTGCCGGCTGAACAGGGGCTTTCTTCGCAGCCGCCTGAATCTCTTCGGCACTGCCGACTCTGGTCTTCTTTACTTCCGCCATGCGTAGTCCCCCACTGTTCTCCATCTGCTTGCGCTCAACTGAACCATCTTAACGATCTCCTCATGAGGGTTCGCAATGACCGCATGCAGTGTTGGTTTCTTTATGCAATTTTCAACAACTGCGTCGACAGCGGTTGTTACGGACGAAATATCCCCTTCGATGATCAGGGTGACCAGCCGCCCTCCCAGCTTCCTTTCCCAGGAAGCGAGAGATACATCAGCTGCTTTCCCCATGATATCTACGGCATCCAGAGCGGCGGTAACACCCGTGATCTCCACAAAGCCATAAGCTTTACCCATGGATCGTTATCTCCTTTGAGATTAGTCTTCCAGATTGTGCGGCAGAATACGCTCAACATCGCTATGCGGTCTCGGAATAACGTGTGTAGCTACCAGCTCACCGAGTCTGGATGCTGCTGCGCTTCCTGCCTCTACAGCCGCTTTTGTAGCGCCTACATCGCCGCGAACCATAACGGTTACAAGACCGGATCCGATCTTCTCGGTTCCTACAAGTGTAACCTCAGCAGCTTTTGTCATTGCATCTGCTGCTTCGATTGCTGCTGTGAGGCCTCTGGTCTCGATCATTCCTAATGCTTCCTGTGCCATTTTCGAATTCCTCCTTGGAATCTGTTAATTAAAATTTGTCTAATGCGCTTATCTTTAACATCTTCTCTACACCGGGGTCATCCGGGTTCGGAATGATGTAGTGCTGTACGACACCGCTCACCTCTTCGGCAGCCTTGATGCCGGCTTCCATTGCGGCTTCCACTTCAGAGACATTTCCGCGATACTTGATCGTTACAAGCAGCGGAACCGGAAGCTCGTCGGCGTGCGCAGGTTTGTTTTTATCGAATACTTCAAGCGTGACATTGGCGGCTTTGCATCCCGCATCCGCGGCCACAAAAGCGCATGTCAGTCCGAAAACTTCCAGAATTCCCACAGCCTGTGCCATTCGACGCTCCTTTCTTCAGTGTGCCCTGATCCATTATCCCACAATATCGGGAATGATCAATGATTCTTTGTGTTTCCGTCAAGCGGAACATTTGTGATCGCTACCTTGAGTCCCTTCTGAGCAAGAGCAAACTCATGCGCATCGTTGATGCTGTTCAGCGGGAACGCGTCGGTGATCAGATCCGTCACCGGAAGGCCGATTGCTTTCGCTCTCTTCAGGAAATCAAAGGTCGTTACGTAATCGCGAAGGGTATATACCCAGGATCCTACGAGGTTGATCTCCTTGGAGCAGAGGTCGAAGTGCGGGTTGATGGTCGCGTCACCGTTGTTGATGAAGAAACCGAGCTCGCAGAGGCCGCCGCCGTTGCGGATGAAGTGATATACATTGGAATGAGCGATCGGAGAGCCTGTGCACTGGAACGCGAAATCAGCGAGATGTCCGCCGAATGCATCCTTTACAGCGCCTGCCAGATTATCGATGCCCTTGTAGTTCATGAAGTTTACGGTCTGTGTAGCGCCGAGCTTCTTGGAGAACTCCAGACGCTGTTCGTTGCCGTCTACGGTCGTGATATTCTCGATACCCATGGTACGGAGAATAGCTACGCACAGAAGACCGATCGGGCCGCATCCCTGTACAACAACTCTGCTGTTGAAGCGAAGGATTCCGGTCGTTTTCGCACGCTCTACCGCGTGGATCAGAACGGCTGCCGGCTCAATGATGATACGGGATTTCAGATCCATATCACTTACATTGAAGAAGGTGGAGCCGAGGGATCCTCTGATCAGGATGTAGTCCGCGAACCATCCGTTCAGATGTACATCATCATCCGGGATCAGTCCGTAAACATCGGCAGCGCCGACATTCTGCTTGTTGAGGTCGAACATTGTGATCTCCGGGTCATCCTTGAAGATCATGCAGGTTACGATCTTATCACCGACTTTGACCGGTTTTCCGGCACTGTCGGTCTTTACGTTTTTACCGATCTTGACGATCTCACCGGTTCCCTCATGTCCCAGAGCTACCGGGATGAGGCCGAACGGGTCTTTCTTGAACTCATGCTGGTCGGTACCGCAGATTCCGGTTCCCTCTACTCTTACGAGCAGGTCGTCGTCACCGACTTCCGGCATCGGGAACTCTTTGACATCATAATGTCCGAGAGCGGTAAGCATCGCTACATGAGCGGTCTTCGGGATATCGCCTGCCGGTGCGGTGCCGTAGGATGCAGCCGGTGCAGCTGCGCCGGACATTCCCGCGAGGACCTGCTTTACGATCTCCTCGATATTCTTAGAATTCATTTCCATTTGTCTATGTCCTCCTGATTACCGGATGCAGAGGCTGTCAACCATTACGCAGAGTCTTCTCTTCGTGAAGGTGGATGCCTTTGTCAGGCCTTCGCCTGTTCTGCTGGCGATCGTGAATGTGCAGTAGCCTTCGCCGCCGAAGCCGAGTGCCGCATAAGACGGGCCGTTCTTGACAAGGATCGCGGTGTCGATAGCTTTTGCGTACTTTGTGATACGAACCACATCATGAGAATGGATGTGCGCGGAATGGCGGTTGCCGTGCTCAAGCCATACAGCCTGTTCTACAGCGTCGTCGAAATCCTTTGCGCGAACCACACCGAGGATCGGCATCATCAGCTCGGTCGTAATGAGCGGATGCTCCTTCGGTCCTTCGAAAGTGATGCAGCGGGTGCCTTCCGGAGCCTGTACACCGATCATGGCAAGCAGCGTTTTTGCATCGCGGCCTACACACTTACGGTTCAGTCTGCCCTTCTCGTCCATAACGGTATGAACCAGTTTGTCCTGCTCTTCCTTGCTTGCGAGGTAGCAGCCCTGCTCGGTCACCATGTAATGGAGCAGTTCGTCAACAACGGAGCTGACAGCTACGATCTCTTTCTCGGCGATACACGGAAGGTTGTTATCAAAGGTACATCCGTTTACGATGTCCTCTGCAGCCTTGCGGATATCCGCGGTCTCATCGACCAGTGCCGGCGGGTTGCCCGCGCCTGCGCCGATTCCTCTCTTACCGGAGGAAAGAACAGCGGTTACGACTCCCGGACCGCCGGTAGCAACCAGAAGCGGGATGTCTTTGTGTTTCATCATGATCGCGCTGGTTTCCAGAGTCGGCTTTTCAACGGTAACGGCAATGTTATCCGGACCGCCGCACTCAATGGAACACTCGTTCATCATGTTGATCGCGTAAATTGTCGTTTTGATCGCCTGCGGATGCGGGTTGAATACAACGGTATTTCCTGCAGCCAGCATTCCGATCGTATTGCAGAAGATGGTCTCCTGCGGGTTTGTACACGGTGTGATCGCACCGATTACACCGAACGGTCCCTGCTCAACCAGTGTCAGGCCGCGGTCTCCGGAGAATGCTTCTGTATGAAGATCTTCGGTTCCCGGGATCTTGTCCGCGCACAGATGATTCTTCAGAATCTTGTGGCCGACATTTCCCATGCCTGTCTCATCAACGGCCATGCGAGCCATGATCTCAGCGTTCTCATGGATCTTCTGGCGCATTTTCCTGAGGATCTTTTCTCTCTGGTCGAGGGACATTGTTCTTACGACCTTCTCTGCCTGATACGCAGCGGCGATCGCATCGTTCATGTCTTTGAAGATACCGTGTTTGCCGGACGGAGCCTCATTGATATTCATCTTCGCCATGACTTCCTGAACGATATCTTTTACCATGCTTTCATTGATCTGCACGATAAGTTACCTCCTCGTCTATTGTCTGCCGGTCTCTATTATTTCAGACCCAGCTGCTCCATAACCTTCTTGGTGATCTCTGCTACGGTATCCGCGTTTGCTGTCTCAGCACCTTTGGATTCGCAGGAGCCGCCGCAGTTATGGCAGTTCATGCTGCCCTTGTTCTGGCAGAGGTTTGCCGGATGTTTGCCCGGAAGACCCATTTTACGACGAATCTCGTACAGTCTCTGAACGGTTGCTTTATCGAATTCCTTCGGGCCGCCGAGCATCTTGCTCTGGTACAGCAGCTGTGCGTAGAACTCAACGGACTCCATCTTCAGGTATGCGGCAAGCAGGTCGGTAGACCAGGTCAGTGCGCCGTGGCTCTCAAGAAGGACAGCATCGAAGTACGGAAGGTATTTCTCAACAGCATCCGGAATCTCCATGGTGGACGGTGTTCCGTACGGAGCGATCGGAACGCAGCCAAGGGCGATAACCGCTTCCGGCATGATCGGCTGTGTCAGCGGAATGCCTGCGATCGCGAAGCTTGTAGCGTAAACCGGATGAGCATGAACAACAGATCCTACATCAGGTCTCTTTGCGTAAACTCTCATGTGCATCTTGATCTCGGAAGACGGTCTGAATCCCGGGTTAGCCTGGATTACTTCACCGTTCTCATCGACCTTGCAGATGTACTCCGGAGTCATGAAGCCTTTGGAAACACCGGTCGGTGTGCAAAGGAACTCGTGATCGTTCAGCTTTACGGAGATGTTTCCGTCGTTAGCCGCAACCATGTTACGGTTGTAGATCCGTTTGCCGATCTCACAAATCTGTTTCTTGATCTCAAACTCGTTTACCATTATGTACTTTCCTCCTTGAATAAAACATTATATGAATGGATGGTTTTTTATTCTGTTGCCATTATAGCACAGGTGGTGGCAAAGTCAAGGTTTTTATGTTGTTTCGTGTGGGATTTAGTTATGTTACGTGTTGTTTTTATCTTCTTCCCACGGCAATACATCGCCCGATTCCCTCAAATGTTCAAGGATCGCCGGGATCCCCTCGCCCGTTTTTGAGTCTACGCGAAAAACGGTCCGGCAGCCTGCGCGCCGCAGCCACGCCTCCGCTCTGTCGGGGTTGCCGTTGGGATCGTTGATCTTCGTGACAATGCCCACGCACTCCCTGTTGCAGGTCGCCGTGCAGCACGGCGGGAAGAGCGTATACTGTTCCGTCGAGGAACATAAAAGACCCACGACATCTGCCTCATAGGTATACAGGGCAAGTGCGTGGGCGAGCCAGGATGTCTGGGCATATTCGCCCGGTGTATCAATAATGACATCATAATTGTTTACATACTGCGTTTTGTGATATTCGATTTTTCTTCCTTTGAGAGCCTGCGTGAGTGTTGTCTTGCCTGCCTCGCTGCGGCCCATCAATACGATCTTTCTCATGTCATCCGCTCCCGTCAGGTCCTTGTGATCGGGCATGTCGCGAATTTCAGCTTATCATCGAAATATTCGATGATGGCCGTCGTCGATGCCTCCACCTCGGAGACCGTTCCGGTAACGATTAGGCTTCCCGAGAAACGATCCACAAAGCCGATCTCCACGCCGGAGGACTTCATGGCGATGTCGCCCATGATGATCGCCGCTTCCGCCGGTGTGACCGTCATGATGCCGATCGCGGATTTTGAGTAATCAACGGTCGGATCGAGGCCGAGCTTTGTATACATGACCTTGTCGGGGTTCGCGATGATATGCGCGAGCGTGATCTGCTTGCCGGGTACGAGTTCCTGAACGATTCTCTGTGTCGCGCTCGGCAGCGTTCTGTTTTCAAAATCCATGGGTCTGTCCTTTCCGCCTTGGCATTTCCGATGCTTCCGCTGGTGGTTCCTGTCTCTTCCGTTGTTGCTTCCTGTTGTTTCCGCTGCTTACGTTTATCAGAGGAGATGCCGCAGCACCTCATCGGGTCTGTCATTGAGAATGAGCGCGTACGGGAAATCGCAGGATCTCGCGAACCGCTCGGCATAGGTAAAGCTGCCGATGTCCTTTGTGCCGTGACTGTCCGAGGAAAAAACGATCGGCACTTTGTACTTTTCGCAGCATTCGAGGATCATGCGGTCATTCGCCGTCGTGTCTCCTCTGTAACCGTCCGGTGCCAGCGATGCGTTGTTCAACTCCAGCAGAACGCCGTATTCGGCGGCCGCTCTGCAGAGCAGATCGTAATCGACCGGATATTTGACATCGTCGCAGTGTCCTACGATCCGGACCTTCGGATGCCGCATCGCCTGTGTGTAGGCAAGGGTATTGGCCGTCCGGTCGCCCGGCTTAATATTCTGCCGGTGCATACTGATGATCGCGTAATCGAGCCGCTCAAGCACATCCGTGTCGAGATCGATATTGCCGGCAAAATCGATGATATTCAATTCAACGCCGTAGCGGACCTGAATGCCGCACCGTTCCTTCGGCGCGTGAGCCAGACTCCGGAAATAGGAAGGCGTTCCCGCCGCCATCGTGGCCGGGCCGTGATCCGTAATGCCGAGAAGCCTGATTCCCTTTGCGCAGGCCGCTTTTGCCATATCCGCGATCGTACAGGACGTTCCGTGTCCGCTTGCGATCGAATGGGTATGCATGTCGCAGATGTACATCCGTTACTCCTCCCGGGTGCCTGCATTCTTCAGGACATCCTTAATGACCTCCTGCCGGACCCCTTCGCTTCGAATATTCTCCGCCTTGTAATCCGCAAACCGCGCCGACACATAGAGAAAATCGGAGAGACGGTTCACGTACTGCATCGCCTTCTTGTCCGCCACATATTTCTGCGCCACGGTACGGAATCTCCGCTCCGCGCGGCGGGCAACGGCTCTGGCCAGATCGAGGCGGGCCGACTCCTCGCATCCGCCGTACAGAACAAAGTCCTTTACGCGCGGAAAAGAATCCTCCATGGTATCGATCCAGCTCTCCAGAGTCTCCGTCTCCTTTTCCTCGAAGCGGTACTCCTTTTTCATCGGATCGGCGATCCCCGCCATCACATGCATCAGTGTCCGCTGGATGTGCGTGAGTCTCTGCCGAAGCTCTTCATCCGCCAGCACCTTGGCCATGCCGATATGACTGTTCAATTCATCGATGGTGCCCAGAAGTTCGATCCTGTCATCTGTTTTCAGGACGCTTGTCCCGTTCAGAAGAGATGTTCTTCCGTTGTCACCGTTTCTGGTATAGATTTTCATCGGAAAATCCCCTTACTCCTGTATTGTCAAAATGTATTACGTGAGGACGATCGGCGATTTCAAATGCTGCCGGTCAGTCGAGCTTCAGCCCGAGTTTTTTGATCGCCCTCGCGCTGTTGCTTCCCAGATTCCGGCATTCGCCGTAGGTCGGCATGTGATATTTTTCCACATTCCTGCCCTCCGGAAGTCCTCTCATCTGCAGTGCCGCGTCAACGCCCGAAAGGCCGATTCCCGAACCGAGCATCGAATCCCTCGCCGCCTCAAAAGCCAGCCGGTCCGCGTTCTCCGTGTTCCTTGCAAAAACTTCGGAAAAAACGCCTTCCTCTTCGATTCCCGCGAGGATCTCCCGCAGAAAATCCGGGTCCGGATCGTACGTATAAATGAAAATGGAAGGTTTCTTAACGATCATCGCGTTCC
>JAXJTA010000004.1:0-3610 GCA_036309825.1 Eubacterium sp.
GTCTGTGATACCCTCATGGGCAAGGGCGTTTTTCCGGGAACCGATCCGAGATACATGGGTATGCTCGGTATGCACGGAACCAAATCCGCGAACCTCGGCGTAGGTGTCTGCGACCTGTTTATCACGCTCGGCGCGCGTTTTTCCGACCGTACGGCAGGAACACCGAAGAACTTCGCGAAGCAGGCAAAGATCCTGCAGATCGATGTCGATGCTGCCGAGATCAACAAAAACGTTCCTGTCACAGCGAGTATTACCGGTGATCTGAAGGCAGTCCTTCAGCGACTCCTTCCGCTCATCGAGCAGAAGAATCATGAAGCCTGGATGGAAGAGATGACCGCGAAAAAAGCGCTGAATCACAGCCAGGTAGAAGCCAATGTTCTGAACGGCCCGGGAATCATCGATGCGATCTATCGCCTGACAGACGGTAAAGCGCTGATCTGTACCGATGTCGGCCAGCACCAGATGTGGGCTGCACAGTATTACAAATACACAGAACCGCGTACACTCATGACTTCGGGCGGCCTCGGAACGATGGGCTACGGTCTCGGCGCGGCGATCGGCGCGAAGTGCGGCAGACCGGAGAAGATCGTGATCAATATCGCGGGAGACGGATGCTTCCGTATGAATATGAATGAGATCGCAACGATGACCAGAAGCGGCATTCCGGTGATCGAGGTCGTCATTAACAACCACGTTCTCGGTATGGTACGTCAGTGGCAGAACCTGTTCTACGGACAGCGTTATTCCCAGACAACACTGGATGACAAGGTCGATTTCGCAAAGGTTGCCGAAGCACTCGGCGCAACCGGCGTACGTGTAACGACGCCCGCGGAATTTGAAGCGGCTCTGAAGAATGCGATCGAGAAGAACGAGCCGACGGTGCTCGATTGTATCATCGATTCGGATGACAAGGTATTCCCGATGGTACCGGCCGGCAAGGGCAACGGAGACGTTTTTGACGAGACCGATCTGTAAAGAGCGGCCGTTTGAGGCGTAATGCATGAGATTTCTAAGGGAAGAATCAGCAAAAACGGTTCAAAACAGCCATTGACAAAAAAATATCACTGGCGTAATATAACTTTAACTCAATAAAGCGGAGCGCATGACCGCCCGGCAATATACTTTGTCGTGACCCGTGCGCGAAGTTTTTGCGATGATGTAACAAAATATACGGAGGAAACACAATAATGGGTAGAGTATACAACTTTTCCGCAGGCCCGGCTTGCCTGCCGATCGAGGTTCTGAAAGAGGCGCAGGAGGAAATGCTGGATTACCGCGGCTGCGGTATGTCTGTCATGGAGATGAGCCATCGTTCCAAAATGTTCGATAACATCATTCAGGAAGCAGAGCAGGATTTCCGTGAACTCGTAGGCGTTCCGGAGAACTACAAAGTTCTGTTCCTGCAGGGCGGCGGCTTCATGCAGTTCGCACAGGTTCCGATGAACCTGATGAAGAATCGCGTAGCCGACTATATCGTTACCGGCAACTGGGCAAAGAAGGCATGGCAGGAAGCTTCCATCTACGGAAAGGCAAACAAGATCGCGTCTTCCGAGGACAAGAACTTCACCTACATTCCGGATTGCTCCGATCTGCCGATCAGCGATGACGCGGATTATGTATACATCTGCCAGAATAATACAATTTACGGTACCGAATACAAACAGCTTCCGAATACCAAGGGCAAGCTCCTCGTAGCGGATGTTTCCTCCAACTACCTGTCTCAGCCGATCGATGTTGAGAAATACGGCCTGTTCTTCGGCGGTGTTCAGAAGAATATCGGACCGGCAGGTATGGTCGTAACGGTCATTCGTGACGATCTGATCACCGATGATGTCCTTCCGGGCACACCGACCATGCTCAAGTACAAGACTCAGGCTGACGCGAAATCTCTCTTCAACACGCCGAACTGCTATGATATCTACATCTGCGGCAAGGTCTTCAAGTGGATCAAGAACGAGATCGGCGGTCTGGAGAAGATGAAAGAGCGCAACGAGAAGAAGGCGAAGATCCTCTATGATTATCTGGATCAGAGCACACTCTTCAAGGGAACCGTAAGAAAAGAAGACCGTTCGCTCATGAACGTTCCGTTCGTAACGGGTGACAAGGATCTCGACGCGAAATTCGTTGCCGAGGCTAAGGAAGCCGGACTGGAGAACCTGAAGGGCCATCGTACCGTAGGCGGTATGCGCGCAAGTATCTACAACGCAATGCCGATCGAAGGTGTAGAGGCACTCGTTAAATTTATGGGCGAATTCGAGAAGGAGAATCTCAAATAATGTTTCAGTATAATTGCTTAAACCCGATCTCGGATCTGGGTCTGGATATTTTTACAGAAGATTACAAGAAGACAGAGAACACAGAGGACGCGGAGCTGATCCTCGTCCGCAGCGCGAAGATGCATGACATGGACTTCGATAAGAAGCTTCTTGCCATCGGCCGCGCAGGTGCCGGTGTCAATAATATTCCGCTGGATAAATGCGCGGAGGAAGGTATCGTTGTCTTCAATACACCGGGCGCAAATGCCAACGGCGTAAAGGAACTCGTCCTTGCGGGCATGCTCCTCGCTTCCCGTGATATCGTCGGCGGTATCGAGTGGGTCAAGAGTGAAGAGACCAATCCGGAAGTCGGAAAGCTTGCCGAGAAGCAGAAGAAGCAGTTTGCGGGCAGCGAGATCTCCGGCAAAAAGCTCGGTATCATCGGACTGGGCGCGATCGGTCAGCTGGTTGCGAACGCGGCCACTCATCTCGGTATGGATGTGTACGGCTACGATCCTTACCTCAGCGTCGATGCGGCCTGGAACCTCTCCAGAACGATCCATCATATCAAGGATGTTACCGAGATCTACAAAAACTGTGACTTCATCACCGTTCATGTACCGGCGATGGACAGCACAAAGGGCATGATCAACAAGGAAGCCATCGATATGATGAAGGACGGCGTTGTTCTTCTGAACTATGCCCGTGACATCCTCTTTGATGAGCCGGCTCTCGTAGAAGCACTCAAAGCAGGCAAGATCAGAAAGTATATGACCGATTTCGCAAATCCGACCGTCTGCGGCTGCCCGAACGTCGTGATCACTCCTCATCTCGGAGCGTCCACACAGGAGGCGGAAGATAACTGTGCCGTTATGGCTGTTCGCGAACTTCGCGACTTTGCGGAAAACGGTAATATTAAGAATTCCGTAAACTATCCGAACTGTGACATGGGTGTCTGCACCGACGCGGCGCGTATCACCATCTGCCACAAGAATATCCCGGATATGATCCGTCAGTTCACCCGCATCATCTCCGATGCAGGATTGAACATCGCCAACATGACGAACAAGTCGAGAGGCGACTACGCATACACGATGATCGATCTCGGTTCCCCGGTAACCGCGGAACTTATGGAGAAGATCAATGCGGTCGACGCGGTCCTTCGTGCCCGCATCGTCAAATAAGATTCTTCGGAGGATCCGCTGCAGGGCGGGTCCTCTTTGCATCAAAGGATAAGTGAAGCCAGACAGGAGGGAAAACATGGCAGTAATCAGACCGTTTCGAGCAGTTCGTCCCGCAGCAGAGAAGGTGGAAAGGGTAGCGGCGCTTCCGTATGACGTCTACAACCGTAAAGA
>JAXJTA010000005.1:0-1968 GCA_036309825.1 Eubacterium sp.
CTTCGCAACCTTTATTAACGTCATAAATGTGACACAAGTACTGAATTTTGAGTATAATAAATGGTCCGACCTGTCACTTCCTACGAAAACATTTCCAATGCTTTAAATGCCTGTATTTCCATAGTATAATTACTATACGTAAAGAAAAATTTACGCTGCGATTCAACGAAAAAATACGATGCGCAGGGATAATAAGAATACAGGAGGTTGACATCTCGGAACAGACAGCAATGGAAAATCGTTTTGATTTCGAAAATCTCGGAAACAGAGTAAAGCAGCTCCGCATCGAAAACGGGCTGACACAGAATCAGGTAGCGGCAGCACTTCATGTAACGCCGGGGTATATCAGCAACGTGGAAAACAATCGCACGGCAATGTCGCTTCGCGTACTTTCTTATTACGCAAAGCTGACCGGTGTGACGCTCGATTCTCTCGTTGGCAAGATCGAGCCGGAATATCAGGCAACCGCTCTTGACCATGAGGTACTCGGCGAGCTTGCCGATATGAGCGAGGACATGAAGATCAGGGTGCTGCAGATGATCCAGATCTGGAAGACGGCGTTGTCCTGACAGCAGGAATCTAAAGCGCAGCAGCTATATCAATATTGAAATAAGGAAGAGCCGCAGATCCAACGGATCAGCGGCTCTTCCTTTCGTTGTTGCGTGTTATTTGCAGCTTATGCATCCTTTAAGCATTCAGGGAGGCCTCCCAGCTGCTCAGCTTATCGAGATATTCCTCGAGGCACAGACCGTTCGCTGTGATGTCCGCCGCGGCTTCACGCCCGACGTAGCGATAGTGCCAGGGTTCATAGATGATACCGGTATATTGCATCTTGTCACGCGGATAGCGGAGGATGAATCCGTACTTTGCACAGTTGGCCATCAGCCACTGCTGCGTGGCTGTCTGCTCCTGCGAGTCATCAAGCGTCTGGTTTTCCGAGGAATAGATATCGAAGGCAAGGCCGATCTCATGTTCACTGGTTCCGGGAACGGCGACCGCGGTTCCGGCGGCCTCGGCAGCGGCAGCTGCGTCTGTGCCGTTGGCGGCTTCTTCTTCACCTACCCGTTCATTGAAAAGTTCCACCTGTGTTTCGTGGGCGCGGTATGCGGAGCAGATGATCGGCGTATTGCCGGCTGCCGCGCAGTCGGCGATCATGGCCTCCAGATCAGCCGCGCAGCGACTGTCTGCCTCGTGAACACCGTCGGAAAGAACCGTCGTTTCAATGGTAAATCCATCCGGAATGAGATGCTCTTTATTGACCAGAAGCATATTCCAGTCGGTTGTCCTTGTGGTAAGAAAACTCGGAAGCTCCGGAACCGGTGTCGGCTTTGGCGTAGGCGTCGGTGTGGGTGTTGCCGCTTTCGTCGGAGCGGCGGACGGCGCAGGTGTCGCGGTTGTTTTTCCGGATGGCACAGTATCCGATGAAGAGGAAGTTACCGTACTTTCCGTATTATTCTTCCGGATGTTGTCGCTGCCTGTATCTGCTGTTTCCTCGATCGAGTACGGATCCGTTGTACTGAATAAAGAAGCTGTCTGCGTAAGCAGATAGGCAGGTTTTGTTTCGGATATATAGATGATGGCAATAACGGAAAGGAGGGAGCAGGCAAGGCAGAGCCCCTTCAGATAAGAGAGGATCTGCAGATCACGCTTCACACGGCTTTCCTTTCGCTTTTCTTCCAGTTTTGAATCTAATCTCACGTTGATCTACCTTTCATTAACAGGTTACTTGAAGAGAATTATAGGGGAGAGCATGAAAATTGTCAATCAATGAGGGCGGGAGTGTACAGGCAGAATGATTTTTGGTATAATAAATAGGAATGCAAGAAGTCAGGCATTGTCAGATGAAGCAAAGAGAGGAACGGTAATGAGAAAGAAGAGAAAACTTGTGGCAGCTGCGCTATTCCTTGCCGCCGGACTCGCCGTGATCCCGTTTGTTACATTCTTCGGCGCGAGGAGTGTGCTGGCGGA
>JAXJTA010000006.1:0-6568 GCA_036309825.1 Eubacterium sp.
AAGCTATAGATCTTTGCCATGTGAAATTCTCCGATATATTGTAATTTTACGATTTTATGGGTTCTGCCCGCGTGTTCCGTCCGCGTGCCTCCTGGCTGCCGGCTCACATGCTTCGCATCGTTCCTGTGTGTCCCGTCATTTCAGCACTTCGATGCCTTGTCGACGCACGCTTTGACAGCATTCATTACCGTTCCGCGGAATCCGTTCTCCTCAAGCACGCGCACCGCTTCGATCGTCGTACCGCCCGGTGAGCAGACCATATCCTTCAGGTCGCCCGGATGTCTTCCACTCTCGAGCACCATCTTCGCGCTTCCGAGAACAGCCTGCGCCGCAAATTCATAAGCCTGCTTCCGCGGCATGCCGTCGTGAACGGCTCCGTCAGCAAGCGCTTCGATGAACATAAAAACATATGCCGGAGAGCTTCCGCTCACACCGGTCACAACATCGATCAGCCGCTCTGCAACGACCGCGGTCCTGCCGAAGCTGTTGAAGATCGTCTCCACTTTCGAAAGAGCATCCTCCGTCACCTTCTCATCGGGGCAGAGCGCCGTCATGCCCTCGCCGACAAGCGCCGGTGTATTCGGCATCGTGCGAACGATCTGCAGATCATCTCTCGCGAAAGTCTCCTTCAGCCAGGCAATCGTCTTGCCCGGCGCAAGGGTTACAACGATCACGTTCTGCTTCACCGCGTCGCGGATCTCCCTGATGACCTCTTCCATGAAGACCGGCTTTACGGCGATGATCAGAATATCCGCGTATCCCGCGACTTCCGCATTATTCTGCGTTGTCCGGATCCCGAATTCCTCTGCTGCTCTCTTTGCTGTGGCAGCCGTTTTTGCCGACGCAAAAATGTCCTCTCTCGGAACCAGTTCCTTGCGGATGATCCCGCCGATCATGGCACCTGCCATATTGCCGCATCCGATAAATCCGATTTTCATCTCTGTTCCTCCTTCATTCCGGGAACTTTTCCCGCGTATCTGTCACCGGTACGGGAAAGTGCCGCCCCTCGTCAATTGCCCGCGTCAGTTGGCGATACCGTGCTGCACGAGCTCCGATTTGTCCGAATACGGAAGGAATGTGTATCCCTGTGCCTGCAGCTGCGGAATGATCGTATCCATCGCCTCAACCGTGTAATCCTTGGTATCATGGCAGAGGACAACGGACTGATCATAATATTCGACCTGCGTGAGAATATTATCAATTACCGACTCCTTCGTGGCATCGCCGCTAGCGTCACCGCTCGAAACATTCCAGTCGACATAGACCAGTCCCTTCTCTACGGACTCCTGCGCAAGCGTCGTCATGATGCCGCTGCAGTAATTGGCGCTGACCGTATTGGACGCGCCTCCCGGGAACCGGAAGAAGTGCACCGGCTGGCCGGTCACAGACTCCACATTCGCCCTCTGCATATCGAAATCTTCCCAGTAAGCTGTATCACTTGCGTAGATCGTTGCATAATCGTGTGTATAGGTATGCACCGCTACGGTATGTCCGGCTGCGAATTCCGCCTGCATCAGAGCCTGCCAGTTCGGATCGTGGCTCGTGGTAAAAAACGTAGCTCTTACATTGTACTTCGCCAGCGTATCGAGAAGCTGCTGCGTATATGGTCCCGGACCATCATCGAAGGTCAGATACACGATCTTGCCGTCATAGTTGGCCGGATCGATCGTCGGATCCGGTGTCGGTGTCGGTTCCGGTGTCGGTTCGGTATCGAGGCTGATCGAATTCAGCTCCGAAACGGTCTCCTTCGCCAGATCCGCCGTGTATACAGTCGCCTCTTTCAGCGCGTTCGATGATCTCTTTGCATGTGAAATACTCATGGAAACAGCGATGATCACAACGAGGATCAGGATCGCTGCCGCCCCGTAGATCGTCCTTCTGATTCGATGGACCTGCTCCCAATACTTTCTGTCTCTTCTGGAATGGCCGTGATGGCTTCCCGTGCGCCGTCCCGTCTGTCTGTGTGCATTCGTTCCCGTTCGTCTGTTTCTGCTGCTCATACCCTTCTAGCTTGCTTTCGCTTCCCCTTCTTCAGATTTATTTCCAAACGCCCTCTCCGTCAAATGCCGGGATAAAGCTCTCGGCGGCGGTTCCCTCCGCCTGGATAAAGGCATTCTTAATTCCCATATTGATCGCGTGATCGACCAGCCGGTCATACTCTCTTGCCGTGACTTTTCTGCCGAGTTCCGGATACTGCGGATACATCTCTCTGACCCGGTCAAACGGCGTATACTGGTTCATCAGACTCAGCCACACGCTGTCGCCGTATGTCTCATATACATAATCAACGACTGCTTTGGCATTTCTTACGTGTCCCGGAAGGAGAAGATGCCGGACGATGACGCCCTTTTTCATGCTTCCTTCTTCATCAAAAACCGCTTCCGGGCACTGCCGTACCATTTCGGCAAGGCCCCTCTTCGCCCATGCGGGATAATCCGCCGCACCGGAAAACGCTTTCGCCAGACCTTCGTCCATGTATTTGAAATCCGTCAGATAGATATCACAGATCCCGTCCAGGAGCCGCAGCGCATCCGGATCTTCATAGCCGCCGCAATTAAAAACAAACGGAAGCTTCATGCCCCGCCGCCTGGCCATGCCGGCTGCCTCCGCGATCTGCGGAACGTACTGTGTCGGCGTCACCAGATTGATATTCAGCGCGCCTTTCTGTTCCAGTTCCAGGAAGATATCCGCAAGTCTTTCCACGGTGATCTTCTCACCGGCTCTTGCGTGTGATAATTCATAATTCTGACAGAAGATACATTTCAGGTTGCATCCGGCAAAAAACACCGCGCCGGAGCCGCGAACGTGCTTTCCTTCGGGATCTTTCCGCCCCGCTTCGAGGATTCGCCGTCCTTCCTCCGTCCCCTCATCGGGATACCCGGAAATGCAGGGTTCCTCCCACTCATGCAGGGCTGCCCTGGCGACATAGATATCCGCAGGGACACCGCAGACGCCGTTTTTACCGGCAGCACGGTTCACGCCGCAATTTCTGGGGCAAAGAACACAAGAAGTCAAGTTTTCTTTATTTGTGACACTCATGGAAATATTATACAACATATTCCGCAATTTCTTACACTAAATTACTAATTTAATTTTTATGTAATACAATGACGCGATACTCTTATGATAATATAGAAGAGAATTTGCGAGGTCTTCGGTCAGCGCCCGCAATGATCCAAAAATAAAAGTATGCGAAGTTTTTCGCGGTGATAAAGACAACAGGAGGGACTGCTATGGCAGCAACGGGAACATGCGACACCTGCGCTTACCTGCTTTATGACGAGGAGTATGAGGAATATATCTGCGATATCAATATGGATGAGGACGATTACCGACGTCTTCTGGAGGACTCCCACGCAGGCTGTCCGTATTACAGAAACGGCGATGAATACGCGGTCGTCAGAAAGCAGATTTAATTATGAAAACTGAAAAACAGACTGCAGTAAGCAGAAAAAAACATTACGGTCTCATCGCTGCCATTATTCTGCTGTCGATCCTGGCAGCACTGGGCGCTGCCGCCGCACTGATATGGCACTTTAATCAATGGAATGTACAGATCGATCTGTTGGGTGGGAGCGCGGTCACAGTGGAATACGGAGAACGCTACGCGGATGAAGGAGCTTCCGCCGCTTACAAAGGAACGATCCTCACTTTTCTGCACGGCGATACAGAGGTCACGGCGACCGACAATATCGATTATGATAAGGTCGGCACCTATCAGATCACCTATCGCGCGGAATACAAGGGCTGTACAGCGGAATCCACCCGTGAGGTCACGGTCGTGGATACCGTATCTCCCGTCATCACGCTGACGACCGTACCCGACAGTTACACGCTTCCCGGACATGAATATTCCGAAGAAGGCTTTACTGCCAAGGACAATTACGACGGTGACATCACCGACCGGGTCATTCGCGAGGAGCGCGACGGCAAGGTCTACTATTCCGTCACCGATTCCTCCGGAAACGAGGGCACTGCCGAGCGGGAAATCGTCTATGATGACCGTACCCCGCCTGTATTGACGCTGGGCGAGGTTCCGTTGGAGATCACCGAGGGTGATGACTGGGCCGACTCCTATTCCGCGATCGATGACTGCGACGGAGATATCACCGGACAGGTGACAATCGAAGGCGCTGTCGACAACTACGTGGCAGGCACCTATACGCTCCGCTATACGATTACGGACGCGCACAATAACACAGCGACCGCGGAACGGACCGTAACGGTGAAGCCTCTGCCGAAAAACAATCCCGCCAACGCCGTCACCGGATCGAAGATCATCTTCCTCACCTTTGATGACGGGCCGGGACAGTACACGCAGCAGCTGCTCGACATTCTCGGAAAATACAACGTGAAGGCAACGTTTTTCACAACAAGCGCTTATCCCGGATATGCCGGTCTGATGGCTGCCGAAGCAGCCGCCGGACATACGGTAGCCGTTCATACTTATTCGCATAATTACGGAACGATCTACGCCAACGAGGATGCCTACTGGGCTGACTTCGAACAGCAAAGAGCTGTGATCCAGGCACAGACAGGCACGGCTCCGCGGATCTTCCGTTTCCCGGGAGGCAGCTCCAATACCGTCAGCGCGCAATACAATAAAGGTGTCATGACAAGGCTGACCGTGCAGGCGCAGCGAAAGGGACTCGAATATTACGACTGGAACGTCTCGAGCGGCGATGCCGGCGAAACCACCGACAGTGAACAGGTCTACCGGAATATCATCAGCGGCGTACAGACACATGATATCTCGGTCGTGCTTTGTCACGATGTGAAGAGCTTCACGGTAAATGCCATGGACAAAACGATCCGCTGGTGTCTCGACAACGGCTATACGTTCCTGCCGCTCACCGAGGGCAGCACCGTATGTCACCATGGGGTGAACAACTAGTAGACCCAGCTGCACAAATAATAACTGATAAATCAGACACCACCAATTACAGGCCCGTCCGAAACTTCCTCTGGCTCCGTTTCCCTCGTGGTTTCAAGGTAGGAACACCGCTTACGTTTTGAACCACTCAGTCCAAATGTCGCTGCGAGGAAGGTTTCGGACGGGCTCTTAGTTTTACCGGAGTTCCTAGTTTCGGAGGCTTCTGGTTTTCGAGTTTCGGATTTTTTTTCGTTTTTAGAATCTCCGAGCTTTCGGGCCCAGGGCCGGGCGAGTTCTGCGTGTCGACAAAAATTTAATGTTCGTGCACAGCAAGAAGGCCACCGCCCGCCGGGCAGTGGCCTTCTTCTCTTATTTTTGATAATATCTTACATTTTTGATTATATCTTACAGCAGGGTCACGCCGTGTTCTGCAGCGTAGGCCTGATCGTCTTCCGGCCACATGGATACCTGTACCTCACCAATATGCGCCTTACGGAGGAAGAACATGCAGATTCGGGACTGGCCGATGCCGCCGCCGATCGTGTAGGGCAGTTTTTTCTCCAGAATGGCTTTCTGGAACGGAAGTTCGCTTCTCTCCGGGCAGCCGGCTTCATCAAGCTGCGCAACGAGAGATTTCTCGTCGACACGAATGCCCATAGAGGAAAGCTCCAGCGCAATATCAAGTACCGGATAGTAGACAATGATATCACCGTTCAGTTTCCAGTCATCATAGTCCGGCGCGCGACCGTCATGTTTTTCACCTGAAGCAAGCTTTCCGCCGATCTGTTCGATAAAAACGGCTCCGTGAAGCTTCGCGATTTTGTATTCTCTGCTCTTCGGCGTATCATCCGGATACATGTCCTCTAGTTCCTGCGATGTTACGAAGGTGATCTGCTCCGGAAGGATGCAGTGAACATAATCGAACTTGTTGGCGACGTATTTCTCCGTAACGTGAAGCGCTTCATATACGTTTTTTACGATCTCATGAAGGAACTCGCGATTGCGGTCTGCCGCAGTAATCACACGCTCCCAGTCCCACTGGTCCACATATATGGAGTGGATGTTATCGGTATCTTCATCGCGACGGATCGCGTTCATATCGGTGTAAAGACCCTGGCCGGGTTGAAAGCCGTAACGGCCGAGGGCATATCTCTTCCACTTCGCAAGGGAATGCACGATTTCTGCTTTTCTCTCGTTCTGCTCACGAATACCAAAGCTTACCGGTCGCTCAACGCCGTTCAGATTATCATTCAGACCGGAATTCGGATCAACAAAAAGCGGTGCGGATACACGCTGAAGATTCAGCTCTGCCGCCAGCTGATCCTGAAAAAAATCCTTTACTTTCTTGATGGCGATCTGCGTTTCCTTCAGATCGAGCTCGGAATGATATCCCTCCGGTATAATGATGCTGCTCATTGCGCATTCCTCCTTAAAAGTCCCTATAATTCAAATACAATAGCACATTTTCATGGGCCGGACAATTATTATTTTTAAGTAAAAAGGCTGCCGCATTAGCGACAGCCTTTGACAACTCCTCCTGTTGGACTCGAACCAACGACACTGCGGTTAACAGCCGCATGCTCTACCGACTGAGCTAAGGAGGAATATAAAAAATCGGACATACCTTCAAAACTGAATACTCAAACTCTTCCAAACATCCGTGCTCTTCATTAGCCTTTTGGTCAAGGCCTCGAC
>JAXJTA010000007.1:0-9563 GCA_036309825.1 Eubacterium sp.
CAGAAGGCTCACCAGGCGCGTGACCATCGTCGTCTTGCCGGAATTCTTATAGCCGCGGATCGCATAGATCACAGGTTTTCTCTTCTCCATAAGACCGGCCTCCCCCGCCTTGTTTTTCCCCCAAAAATTTCCATCGCTTTCCTTACGAATCATTCACACATCATCCGTGTATCTTTCACGCGTCTTTCGCGTATCTTTCGCGTATCTTACGCGCGCCATCCGCGTGTCTTTCGCGCGCCATCCGCGCATCATCCGCGTATCTTACGCCTCGTCCTGCACCTTGAAGGCCATCGCGATAAACTTCAGGACTACATAGCCCGCGAGCATCGTTGCCAGGAAGATCATAAAGCCCTGGAACTGCACGAGGAACGCGCCGAGTCTTCCCCAGCCCAATTCCGTAAACGAAGCCGCTGCCTTGCCTGCCGCAACCGCGCCGATGGCCGTCGGGAAGGTAAGTCCCGCGAAGCCCGGGAAAAACTTATAGTGGAAGAAGTGCGGCAGCTTGAACACAATAAACGCGATCGTTGCCAGATACAGGATCAGCATGAGCACCATCAGCCACACCGGTTTTCCGCCAAAAACGTTGACAATCGAAACGATACACAGGGATACCGGCGCCAGAAGGATCGCGCGACGGTGATCTATCGGCTTCGTGATCGGAAAATGAGTAAGACGGTAGATCATGATCGGAAGGCAGACCAGGTAGATGCCGATGCCCCAGATCGTGATTGGGATCAGCAGTCCCTTCATGTTCATCGCGCCGCCCGTTACGCAGCTGACCATGATGCCGTTTACCGTAACGAACCAGCAGGGAAGCGTATTATCCCAGCTTCTGTTCCGGATCATGAAGCGGTAAATAAAAAGCGCCAGATGTGCCAGGTGCACGATCACCGCGATCAGCCAGATCACCTTGCCGAAGCCCAGTCCCATCTCGTAGTAGAAGCTTCCGAGGATCATCCAGCACATGGTGAAGGCCGCATACAAACTGGCATTACGCATGTCCTTATATTCCTTGATAAAAACGTCGCTGAAGCAGATGATCTTCAGCAGGTAGACCAGCAAAAACGCTGTTCCGATGACCATGATCACCTTGCGGAACTCACCGAAGCCGAGTCCGCCGTATACATTTGCCAGCGTCAGGACGGACAACGTCGTCGGCACTGCCGGCACGGGAATCTTCGCTATTCTCTTGAACATAGTTCCTCCTTATTTCTCCCCGGAAAAAGCCTCGCCGATCCCGGGCATGTATGCTGTATGCGTGTAAGAATGCATGCATCTGCCGCATTCTTGTTACTCATCGTAATAGAACTGATAATTTTCGTCATCGATATGGAAGAAATCGGAATAGTCGACCTCGAAGATCGGCTTCTTCACGCGGCGCACATCGATCTTGCGTGCGATCAGCTGCTGGAGCACACCGCCGTAAGCAAGGTCACCCTGCAGAAGAGCACCCACGATCACACCGTCCTGGGTGACGATCTTCTTGTATACGCCGTTCTTGTCATAGGTCTGCACCTCGAAGGACGGATCGTCATCCGGCGGCGTTACATTGCCGAGCGACATCGTATGGATACCGCAGAAGGTCATCGTCGACTTGCTCGCGAAGAAATCCGTCATCGCTGCGTTTTTGCCGGCCATATTATCGGCGGCGATCAGACCTTCCTTAACGGCAACCGGCCAGATCGGACTCGTTCCGGAGACATCGCCCGCGCCGTAAATATCCGGATCGTTGGTTCGTCCCGTTGCATCGTAGACGAGGCCGAACTTCGACAGCTCCAGGCCGGAATCCTGTAAAAACTCAATATTCGAACGAACACCGGCCGTGATAACGAAGAAATCGCAGGTCAGATCCGTGCCGTCCGTCAGGATAACATTCGTGATATAGCCGTCTTCATTCTGGATGACCTCAGAGACGCCGACGCCGTAATGCTGATCGATGCCTTCCTCCGCGAATTTATCGATATAGGTCTGCGCCGCTCTCTTGTCAAGCTGGCGGTTCAGAAGCCATCCGGCGAAATCGACGAGCGTTACCTTCACGCCCATCTCCAGGTAACCGGTCGTGCAGTCGATACCGATCAGACCGGAACCGAGGACGACGATGTTTTTGCAGGTCTTCGGAACCTCCTTCAATACCTCGATATCATCGATATTGCGGAAGCCGATGAAGTTTTTCGCGCCCGCGAGCCCCTTGATCGGCGGAATGAAGGTATGCGAACCGGTCGCGATGAGGAGCTTATCGTAGGATACTCTCTCGCCGTTCTCCAGAATGACCTCCTTCGCGGCGCGATCAAGGCCGGTGACCTCACGTCCCTTCATCCAGTCCACCTTGTACAGTGTCTCGAAATCCTGCTCGGCGAAGTTGAGCCGTTCGATCGTCCGCTTGCCGCAGAGATACTGGTGCAGAATACAGCGCGAATAGATATTGCGATCCTTGGAGATCAAAACGATCTGAGCGGACGGATCTACTTTTCTGAGTTCCCGGACAGCGTTCACGCCGGCTGCCGAAGAACCGATTACGATATATTTCATAGCGTACCGCCTTTCTTATTTCTCAACCTCGGTCAACGTGATCGCATGCATCGGGCACTTCTCAACGCACATCGGATTGCCCTTGGGATCCCGGTGTGTGCACATGTTGCATTTCATGATCTCCTTGTTGCGGATGGAGTCGTACTTCAGCACGCCGTACGGGCAGGACATGATGCACATGTAGCAGCTCGCGCACTGGTTCTTGTCATACTCGACATAGCCCGTTTCCGGATTCTTGTGCATCGCTCCCGTCATGCAGGTGAATACACACTCCGGCTTGTCACAGTGACGGCAGAAGATCGGCGCCGGTCTCGTCTGTGAATCGATGACGACGCGGTTTCTGGCATCGGCGCTGTCGGTCTCATGACTGACAATGCAGGATGTCACGCAGGTAAGGCAGCCGATGCAGCGGCTGCGATCTATCTTGATTCGATACATAATCTACCTCTTTTCTCCTTCAGATCTTCTCGAAATTACAGGTTGCGCCCTTGTAGTTCGGCTCCTTGGAATACTTGTCGTAGTTCGAAGGCGTCAGACGGTTGCACTCGATATAGTGCTCCGGCGAGTACAGTTGGTCATACGGCACATCGTCCGTGATCATGACGCTGAACTCCGCGGATTCTCCGTTGACTGAGTGAACGCGGATCCGGTCCATCCAGCGGATGCCCTTCTCCTCCGCAAGCTTCGTATTCATATAGAGGTAAGCCTTCTTCACCGATACATCCTCGACGAATTTTACCTCGCGGGTACGAGTCTGCGTATGCCACTGGCCGACCGTACCTCGTCCCGTGTTAAAAACGTACGGGAATTCTTCTGTCTGCGGATAAGGATTGCCGAGTGGCTCCTCGAAGAGGAACTGCATCTTGCCGCTCTTCGTGAAAAACTTTCCGTCCGCATAGAGTCGTCTCTCTTCATCGGCAAATTCCGCTTCGCGTCCTTCCGGATACGGCCACTGGCGGCCGTGGGAGTTCTCCAGCTCTTTCCATTTGACACCGCTGAAATCTCCCGGCATGCCGCGTGAAATATCGCGCAGCAGATTGAAACACTGTTCCGGCGTCTCCCATTTCTCGATCGCCTTGCCCATGCCGAGCGCTTTGCCGACACCGAGGATGGCTTCATAATCGGACAGTTCGTTCTCACCGCGCGGAAGGACCGGAACCATGCGGCAGAGGCGACGCTCCAGATTAACATAGGTTCCGCACTTCTTGATGCCCGGTACGACCGGGAAGAGAACGGTTGCGTCCATTGCGGAGTCGGTATCCTCGTAAATATCCTGCACGACAAAGAGTTCCAGCTTCTTCACAGCCTCCGCGAAGGTCTTGTTGTTCGTCCAGCTGTGCTTCGGATTCGTGCAGAGGATCCAGAGTCCCTTGATCTCGCCGGCATTGATCTTCTCGATAATGCCGTTGTACGGAAGTGTCGGTTTCTCGGCCAGCATCTCTTCCGGACAGCCGATGATATCGGCAACGATCTTACGATCTTCCGCATTGCCGAATTCACGTCCGCCGAAAAGGCAGGTCGTGTTGCTGTACAGGCGGCTTCCCATCGCGTTGCACTGCCCGGTAATGGAATTCGGCCCCGTGCCCGGGCGTCCGATATTGCCGGTCATCACGCAGAGATTGATGATCGCCTGCACCGAACGGACCGCTTCGTAGCCCTGGTTGATTCCCATCGTCCACCACATCGAGACGGCTTTGCCGTTGTGGATCAGTTCCGCCAGTTCGACGATCTGCTCTGTGGTAAGGCCGGTCTCCGCCGCGCCGCGCTCCAGCGTAAATGCCTGCACAAATTCCGCGAATTCCGCAAAGTGTTCGGTATGTTTTTCCACCATATCGTGATCGACCCAGTCGTGATCGATGACATATTTGGCAAGGGTATACATCAGGGTCAGGTCGGAGTTCGACTTGATCTCATAATGGTAATCGGCGTTTTTCGCGGTCTCACTGGTACGCGGATCGATAACGATCAGCTTGTGACCCGGAACCTTGTTGCGAAGGATCCTCTGCCAGACGATCGGGTGCGCAACGACCGGATTCGCGCCGATCAGAATGATCGTATCGGACAGCTCCAGATCCTTCAGTGTGTATCCCGGCGCGTCATAACCGTAGGACTGCTTCATCGCGACCGCCGCGGACGCCATGCAAAGACGCGTGTTTCCATCTACGTTCGTGTGCAGGAAATCACGCATGACATGGCCGAAGATCGCGAACTCCTCCAGTGTCAGCTGTCCGGTGGAAATGCCGGCAACCGCTTCCTGTCCGTAGGTGTCCTGAATGCGTTTCAGCTCACTCGCCACATGCCGGAAGCCCTCATCCCAGGATACTTCCTTCATCGTGCCGTCTGCCTGACGGATCTTTGGCAGCGAATTCGGCTTGGTCGTCGACTGCTGTTTGTCCAGAGAGATTCCCTTGATGCAGCTGAAGCCGTCATTGACAGGATAGCCCTTGGTAGGCACTACCTTGACGACTCTGCCGTCCTCCACATAAAAGTCCAGATTGCAGTCAATTGCACAGTAGTTGCAATTGCTCTGTATTTTCTTCATAAGCTGTGTCCTTACCGGCTTTCGCGCCGGTTCTTCCTTTCTCCCGCGATTTCGGGACATCCGCTTGGTATTACGATTTGTATTACACTTTGTATTCCGGCAGGTCCTCATACCTCGACAACATTATAACAGAGCGGATCATGCAAGTACATTTATAAGGAATCGATTCCTCAAGGATCGGCAATTTAGCCAAAACATGGGGATGATTTTTGGCAAATGAGGACTTCATCGTAGGAACATACTTCTCTCCACATTCCGGGCATTCATAGTAACCTGCATCATGTTCAATTTTAACTTCCTTTAAAGTCTACATTCTTGACTGCGGTTCATTCTACATTCTGCACCCATTCGCTAACTAAATATAAAGGTACATTCACCATCCAATCTTGTGTTCGATAATCTGACATAGAAAATCGAACCGGTTTTAAATTATTATTCCCTTCATAAATGGTTCGCAGACTTTTTGATTGAAGATTTTCTTCCGCTTTCACTTCGATGGGATAAACATTATATTTTTGAATTACGAAATCCAGTTCAAGGTTAGATCTTTCTCTGGAATGGTAATAAATATTAAGGCCCAATCCCCTCAATTCCTGCAAAACATATTGTTCTGTGAAGGCTCCTTTATATTCGGTAAATGCAGTATTTTTTACAAGTACATCTTTAGCATCAACCTCAGTTAATGCACCAAGCAAACCTAAATCCAGTACAAAGAGCTTAAATGAATCGGGATCCTCGTAAAATTTCAATGGTTTTTCAACCTTTGTTACTCGAATAACCTTATATACCAATCCTGCATCTACGAGCCACTGTATTGCATTCTCAAACTCTTTTGCTCTACCGCCCTTTTTAATGGCACTATATATAAATTTTTTATTTTCTTTTGCAAGCTGCGCCGGTACCGCGTCCCATACCATATTTACTTTGGGTAGAAGTGCTGCGGGAATATGCTTTGAAAAGTCACGCCTGTAATCCTTCAGGATCTGCTCTTGGATCTTCCTTACTGCGAAAATATCTCCACTCTCTACATATGAGTTCACTGCCTCAGGCATTCCTCCTACATAGTAATATTGTCGCAATAATTCAATATAGGCGGTTGATAGCAGAGATATCTCGTCCCAGTTATGCGTTTCCATTTGTTCAACCAGAGCATCTTTTCCCAATGCCATCAAAAATTCTTTAAATGATAGAGGATAAAGGTTGATTTCATCTACTTTTCCTACAGGAAAGCCGGACCCTTCATGCATACCAATTCCAAGCAAACTTCCTGCAACTGCAATATGATATTTCGGTGCATTTTCACAAAAATATTTTAGGGAAGTAAGCCCGGACGGTACTACTTGAATCTCATCTAAAACAATAAGGGTACTCTCCGGTTTAATGGATATTCCTGAAAGAGCAGAAAAAGCACGAATTAATCGCTCCGTGTTGTAATCTATAAAGACTCTCTCAATATCCTCTACTTCATCGCAGTTAATATAAGCAATATTTTCGTATTCTCTTGATCCAAATTCTTTCAGTATCCAGGTTTTTCCAACCTGTCTTGCTCCATTCAATATTAGAGGCTTTCTGGCCTTGCTATTTTTCCATTCAATCAATTGTTTATATGCCAATCGCTCCATAAAACCGTCTCCTTTTCCCTATACGATACACTTTTTCGAGCGACATTTCAATATGCTTCACATTTTTTCAAGCGATTTTGCGCGCTATTTATCATAAATTCAAGTCACTTTTTAAGTGGTGAATAGCGTCAGGGCAGCTTCACGCGACACATTTTTTCCGGAAGTAAGATTCCTAAATTCCAAAATAGTCAATAAACGCCAAACAATACGGCCGCCGAATTAGCAATTCGGCGGCCGTACTGGCTTGAAAACTATATTGCATCAGAGTCCATGCGCAAGAATAATTTATTTTCACACGTCTTTTACGACAAGACCAAACGCCGGTACTGATATTTCAATTTCACCTTTTGCCGACTTGACCGTCGTGGCCTGTGCAGAATCTGAGTTATTAATCACCACTAACTTTTGGGCAGCCGGGTAGTATGTCCATTCCAGCTCAAAAGGCTCATATAAACCGCATAGAGAATCGGGTACAGATTAAACGCAAAGAAGCAAATAAAAAATGGGGCAAGGAAGATCACCGGATATTTAAACCGAAAATTCTTTTGTGATTTTGCTATTTTATTATTCACAATTAACTCCTTTGGCATATAGGATGAAGGAACGCTGACATCCCTTCATCCCCTCTGCTCACTCCATGATTAAATGTAGCGACAAATTAGATTTACTTGATCTCAATAGTAGAATCTGTTACAAGCTGAGTCAGTTCTTCCTTACCAAGCTCGAGTGCCTTATCCAGATCAATGCTGGGATCATCCACGATCTGCTGAGCGACATCGTTTCTTACGGTAACCATAGCATTCTCCCAAGGAGAAGAAGCTGCAATCTTCATGTTGTCTGCGATTTCTGTGTAATAAAGAGTAGAGATGTCCTCTCCTCCGAAGAAGTCCTCATCGGATCTCTTAGAGAATTCTTTGTCGTTCATAAGCTCTTTGTATGCAGAAATAAATCCGGTTTCATCACGTGCTACCTTTGCGCCATCACCCTGGGTTGCCCAAATAATGAAATCTGCTGCAGCCTGCTTCTGGGCATCGGTAGAAGCGCTTGTAATTCCGATGGCCGTACCACCACAAGAGTAGTCGACCGGTGCATGCATCAGTCCCCAGTTTCCTGCGCCATCCGGGTCATTGCCTTCGATATAATAGGTATTTGCCCAGTCCGGATTGTGATAGAAGATATGAGTATCATCTGCGTATGTTGCGTTTGCTTCCGGAGTTCCGTTTGCGTAAGTATCAACTGCGTCAGCATCTCTAAGAGCAATGGTCTTAGTAAATACATCCGTCATCTTTTCCGTGTAATTCAGTGTATTATCGGTCTGTGTCGGTACTTCACTTGCGAAGTAGAACCACTCGGAAATTGACTGTGCAGAATGGAACAGTTTTACGCTTCCTCCGGACTTATCAGCGACTTCTTTTCCCTTTTCAACATATGCATCATAGCTATTGAAGATCTTAAAGAGCTCATCCGGGTCATCCGTTCCAAAGTACTCTTTTGCCAGGTCTCTCTTGTATGCAATACCAGCAGGGCAAACGTTCTCGACAACTCCTATGTCCTTGCCATCTGCTGTCAGGGTCTTGACGCTGAGCGCATCTGCATAATCATCTGCATTGATGCCATACTGTGTGAGGTCCTCAAGGATATCCATTGTCTTCCAGTTCTCAATTAACGACAGATCCATAGGAAGAAGGACCGGAAGCTCGGATCCGGAAGCCAGTGCCTGCTGTGCCTTTGTAAGCATGTCGCCCCACTCAGTAGCCGTCGGCTCAAAGTGTACATTTGGATGTTCTGCTGAATATGCTGCAAACATCGGCTCATAATAGTCAGAGTCCCAACCCCAGTAGGTAATCGTGACGTCTTCTCCATCTGCGGATGCTGCCGGAGCAGATGCCTCTGCGCCGCCGGAAGATGATGCTGCATCACTGGTCGCTGCTGTTCCCGATCCACAACCTGCAAGCAATGTAGCCCCCATTGTAGCTGTCAATAAGATGCTGATAACTCTAGACTTCATATTTCTCCTCCTTTTTCTCCCATCCGTCTCGTTCATGGGATTTTCTTGATACTTATACTGTAGCAGGTTCATTGCGCGAAAAATTTTCTATTTTTCAAACATTTTGTAGCAATTTCGTACATTATGGAGCAATCTCCTCACTCTTTGTGTCTCTCGTCTCGCCTTCATCTGGCATATACTTCTTAAAGATATGACTAAAAATCAGAGAGCACGCATACCCGACCAAAGAAATTCCAATCACGATCATTACCGGAAGAACATACCAGAACCCTCTGGGACGAACAAATATCAGGAAACACGGGAATACTTCTATCACCAATATGGAGATCGTATAAGGAAGATATCCCATAGCCATCCAAAATGAATTATAGAATGTACCCTTAATTGTATTCTGAAATCTTGCCTGAACAGCAAAGATGTAGGAAAGCACCATCAGCAGAACAATTCCGAGGAACAGAAATACGATCTTTAGGGTTGCACCAAGCATACCGCCAAGTGTATCGGAAAGAATAATATCAAAATAGAGTATGCATCCAACGGCAACCATAATCAGCCAAATGATCGTAGATTGTTTAAAATTCGTCTTAAATGCATGGCAGTAATCCTTTACAAGATAGCTTTCTTCGTTCCTGACAATCTTGAGCATGACTGTATAAAATGCCGTGATAGAAGCTCCCGCTGTAATAATCGGTAAGCAGAAAATGAGCACTAGAAAATTCAGGATCATAAACTGCGAAATTTTTACCATGAATTTATAGAATCCGCTATCCATACAAAACATCTGTATATTTTCTTTACCCCTTCCATGCGCTAACCTGGTGCGCTCTTCTCAGCATTCATTAACTTTTGAGAAGCGATCTGC
>JAXJTA010000008.1:0-2940 GCA_036309825.1 Eubacterium sp.
CAGCATGACATTCGACATGAACTTTCCTTTGATCAGATTGCGGTTCGGAATCTGCGACATGAAGAAGCCGGGCACGCCGATCGTGAAGGCACTGATCAGGGAGATCTGCGCCGGTTTGAGCGGATAACTCATGCCGAAGATGATCGAGAACAGGGCAAGGAGGAGGGAGAAGATGTTTTTCACGAGGAAAAGGGCTCCCGAACGTTCCATGTTGTTGACGATCTGCCGGCCCTCCATAACGATCTCCGGCATGTGCGAGAAATCATTGTCGAGAAGGACGAGCTGTGATGCCTGCGCCGCGGCGTCCGAACCGGCAGCCATGGCAACAGAGCAGTCGGCATCTTTGAGGGCAAGCACATCGTTGACACCGTCACCGGTCATCGCAACCGTTTTGCCTGCTGCTTTTAAAGCGTGGACGAACTGACGCTTCTGGGCCGGTGTCACACGCCCGAAAACGGTATATTTCTGAACCGCTTCGAAGACCGCCTCTTTGGTCGTAAGTGTGGAGGCATCTACATAGAGATCCGCGTTGGCAATACCTGCCTGGGTAGCTACTTCGGATACGGTCACCGGATTATCACCGGAGATGACCTTTACTTCGACGCCCTGTTCGTGGAAGAAACCGAAGGTTTTATCCGCATCCTTACGGATCTTATTGGCAATGACAACGAGGCAGTACGGAGTGACCGCCGCGGTCAGCGCGGAACCGTCCGGTGTTCCGGCATATTTACCGAAGACCATGACACGGAAGCCCTGACGGCTCTGTTCTTCGATCTTATCACGATACGTATCGTACCGGTCTTTCAGAATGAATTCCGGTGCGCCGAGAACATACGATCCGTGAGAAAAACTTGCGCCGGAATATTTATATGCCGAACTGAAACCGGAGACACTGACAGGAGCTGCGCCGGAGGTGCGGGTGAAGTATTCCTTCATCGCTTCCATAGTGATATTGTCCGCCTGCTGTGCGGAGACAAAGTCTCCGAGGAGTTCCTCGATCGGGGTGATGCTCTTGTCGTTCAGATACGGGTCGAGAGGGATGACCTCGTTGACAAGCATCTTGTTTTCGGTGATGGTTCCTGTTTTATCGACGCAGAGCACGTTGACACGGGCAAGTGTTTCGATACACTTCATATCGTGAACGAGAACCTTTTTCATGGAGAGCTTAACGGTACCGGCCGCCAGTGTGATGCTGGACAGGAGATACAGACCCTCTGGGATCATGCCGATAACGGCGGCAACCGTCGAAGTGACACTGTCCTTGATCGTATTCTGCTGTACAAAGAATTCCTGGTAGAACAGCAGAATACCGATCGGAATGATAGCGATACCGGCGATCATAACGATGCGGTCGAGAGACCGGATCATCTCGGATTGTTCGCCGGTGCGCGACTGCTTTGCCTGCATGGTCAGTTTGTTAATATAGGAATCTTCACCGATCTTTTCGATCCTTGCGTAGCAGGTTCCGGAGACGATGAAAGAACCGCTCATCAGATGATCGCCCGGTCTCTTTGCGATTTCGTCCGACTCACCGGTAAGGAGCGATTCGTTGACGGAAACGGAACCGTCGAGCACAACGGCATCCGCCGGGATCTGATTCCCGGCGCCGAAGATCACGATATCGTCGAGGACCAGTCCTTCGGCCGGGATCGTACGGATCTTGCCGGAGCGGACGACCTTTGCTTTCGGCGCGTTGAGAACGGACAGATTGTCGAGCGTTTTTTTCGCGTTCAGCTCCTGAACGATACCGATCAGCGAGTTAGCGATGATGATCGGAAGGAAGGTCAGGTCGCGGAAGGAACCTACAAGGATCAATACGACCGTGATCAGAAGGAAGATCAGGTTGAAGTAAGTGATCGTATTGCTTTTAATGATGTCCTTTACGGATTTGGAAGACGGCTCCACGGCCTCATTTGACCAGCCGTTCGCCTTATATTCGGCAACCTGTGCCTTTGTCAGTCCGGTACGGATGTCGGCTTCATAGCGCGTGGTGGGGCGGCGCCTGAGGAGCGTCGTATCTGCCGCGTGTTTTCTGTCCGCTTTTTTCTTTGTTGAGCTTTTCTTTGCCTGTGGCATGTAAATGTTTTTCCTTTCAGAGAATAGCAAAGGATAATCAAAGGATGGTGCGTGTTCATGTGATCAGGATTCTTCGCGGATTCCGGAAATATCCGGGATGCACATCAGGGAATAGTTGGTATAGTAGACAACGAATCCCGGGCGTGCGCCGTTCGGTTTTCTGAGATTTTTCTTCAGTGTGTAATCCACTTCGACCTTCGGCGCGTTTTTACCGCTGGAATAGAAGGCCGCGAGAGCGCCTGCCTCTTCGAAGGTGCGGTCCGGAACTTCCCGGCCGTTTGCTTTTACGATGACATGTGATCCCGGCATCTTCTTCGCGTGGAACCACCAGTCGCTGCCGGAGGCCATTTTGAAAGAGACTTCCTCGTTCTGGTAGTTGTTTTTGCCGACATATATGTCGAAGCCGTCACTCGATACATAGTGAAGCGGCTTTGAAACGGATTTTTTGCGTTTGCTGTCCGTCTGTTTGTGGCGGATGAAACCGTAGTCAACGAGCTCCTGGCGGATCTGCGAGAGATCGTTCTCATCGCGGGCGATCTGCAGAGCGTTGGAGATATTATCGAGCTGGTCGATCTCCTTCTCCGTTTCTTCAATACGGTCGGTCAGAGCATCGGCTGTTCTCTTGAGCTTGTTGTAGCGGTCGAAATAATGCACGGCATTTTCGCCCGGTGTCAGTGTCGGATCGAGCGGGATGCTGATCGGCTCATTATCATAGTAATTGATGCATTCAAGAGTTTTTGCGCCCGGTTCGAGTCCGTATCCGTAGGTATTGATAAGTTCTCCGTAAATGCGGAATTTCTCCTTCTTTTCGGTATCGTGCATCTGCTTTTCCTGAACGGAAAGGGTGCGCGCGCTGTGCTCGAC
>JAXJTA010000009.1:0-3691 GCA_036309825.1 Eubacterium sp.
GAACAAATTCCCAAGGAGTGTCGCAAGAATCGAAAGAATCGTGATATTCTTCGCGTCTTTTCGAAAATCCGCCAGCCGCAGGTGGCGGGATCCCGCGAACAACATGAAACAGAGTACGCCGTCCATCAGAAATCTCTCGATATCAAAGACCTGCACGCCCTCCAGAAAGTCCGCGATCCCGGTGCCCTTTGTCCCCGCCCAGATCGCCGTGACGATGATGCCGGCGACCGCAGAGAAAAGAAGTAAAGCGATCTCATAGGTCAGATGTGTCAGCTTCTCATTGATAAATCCGAATACTACGACCAGACCGAGGGCTACCGTCGCAAGCAAAAGAAAGTGTTCCATATCAGCTCCTCCCAATCCTACTTGAATTTGTCATGTCTACCCTTCACAACAGCTTCATCCCCGAACTTGCCGCGGATCTTGTTCATCATGTCGTTCAGCTTTGCCTGCCTGTCAAGCCTGCGCTGCTGTTCCTCGCGCTTCTGTTCTTCGCGCTGCTGTTCCTCGCGCTTCTGTTCTTCACGCTGCTGTTCCTCGCGCTGCTGTTCTTCGCGCTTCGCATAATCGAAGAGGTTCAGCTGTTGGAATTCTCCGTGATCAAGGTTCGTCCCGGAAACGCCGATCAGGCGGATCCCGAGCCCCTGCGAAAAAAATCCCTTCTCTCCCTGTCAGAAGTTCTTCCAGAAGTTTCTGCGCATACCGCTCGATCGTTCCGATATCGTTCGTTGATGCGTCCAGCTTGCACTGCTTCGAGCGTCTCCTGAAATCGGTCGTCTTCACAGACACGCCGATGGTCGAAGCAAAAACGCCGTCCCTCTGCATCCTTTTCGCGACTTTTTCCGCCAAGTGACTTACGATCGGCGGCGCATCTGCCTGCCAGTTATCTCTCGTAATATCATGACTTGTCGTCGTCTCGTTGGAATATCCCTTTGCTTCCTCCCGCTCCGCGTGGACTGTGGACGAACCAAGTCCATTGGCACTTCTCTTAATATAGAGACCGCCCTTTTGTCCGAGGACCGACTGCAGCACGGCCAGATCCGCGTTCGCCGCGTCTCCAATCGTCCGGATCCCCATGTTGACCAGTCGGGAAGCAGTAGAACCGCCGCAGCCGTGAAGATCACCGATCGGCATCGGCCACATCTTCGCCTCAATTTCGTTTGGGAAAAGCGTATGGACCAGATCAGGCTTCTTAAAGTCGCTCGCCGTTTTTGCCAGGATCTTATTGACGGAGATCCCGACGTTGACCGTGAATTTCAGCTCCGTTCTCACCCGGTCCTTGAGTTTTTCCGCCAGAAGGATCGCCCGTGCGCGCATCGCGGCATCCGCATCGGGCGCAGCCACAGACAGTCTTTGATCTTCTCCATCGACCGTTTTCGCAGACCGGCTATGTTCATTCTCATCGGATGCTTTCGCAGACCGGCTATGTTCATTCTCATCGGATGTTTTCGCAGACCGGTTTTGTTCTCCAGGCTCCGGCCATGCGACCAGCTCCGTTACATCCATATACGCTTCATCGATCGATGCCTGCTCGACCAGATCCGTATAGCTTCGAAGGATGTCCATCAGGGCATGCGAATACTTGCGATAGGTCGCGAAATCCGATTTAACCATCACGAGATCGGGGCATTTCTGCAGAGCCTTCACTACCGGCTCACCCGTTGTCACACCGTACTTTTTGGCCGGTATCGATTTTGCCGTAATAATGCCGTGGCGCGTCTCGACATCACCGCCGACCGCCGACGGAATCGTCCGCAGATCAACCGCATCCGGGTCCTCCTCCAGACGTTTGACGGCTGACCATGAGAGGAACGCGGAATTGACATCCACGTGGAAAATGCACCTCTCCATGGAATCTCACACCTCCTGCAGATCAGTTATTGTCATCATCATCGTCATCGTCGATGCCCGCATCAAAATCATTCGTGTCCGCGATGAATTCCCGGCTCGTCACCCGCTTCTTGTCACGCATAAGCTCGACGTTTTTCGAGATCATCTCCTTGACCTCGTGCACGTTCTTGATATTCTCGATCTTAAAGTCACGCAGCGTCCGGTCGCTGGAGTGCACCTCGATCGTGCCCATGCCGAAGATCCTCTGCCCGAGCGTCCTCTTGACGGACAGATCCATCACGCGATACATGCGACATTCATCTTCTCTCTTGGTGAAAAAACCACGCTCAACGAAAATTCTTTCTTCGTCAAAACTGTAAACCGTGAAGGTCCACGGAAGTCCGCACCAGTTCCTTTTGCGCTCTCTCCAAAGTTTCCCCTGTAATTTATCCTTATCCATAGCAGTCTCCTCTTTCATATGTTTTGATTCCGTGATACCCGATCCACAGATCCAAAATCATAGGTCATTCGCTCATTTCTTCATTAGCGATACGCCGGTCATGCGCTCATTTCTTCACTAGCGATACGCCGGTCAATTATTCATTTCTTCACCAGCGATACGCCGGTCATGCGCTCGTAGTAGCGGACGATATCGTCATGGTCGCAGCCGCCTTCACCGTGATTCATCAATTCCTGCATCACCTCCATCATATGCGCGGTCATCGGAACCGGCATATTGATCGCATGCGACGCATTGAGCGCGTTATTCAGATCCTTCACGTGCAGCTCGATGCGGAATCCCGGATTATAATTGCCGGAAAGCATCATCGGTGCCTTTGCGTCAAGCACCGTTGAGCCGGCAAGTCCTCCTCGGATCGCCTGATATACCAGCTCCGGGTCGGTGCCCGCCTTCTTCGCGAAGGTCAGTGCCTCCGCAACGGCTCCGATATTGGCCGCTACGATCATCTGATTCGCCAGCTTCGCAACATTGCCTGATCCGATCGGTCCCACATAGACAACAGATGATGCCATCGTCTTCAACAGTTCAACGTTTTTCTCCCAGATCTCTTTCTTGCCGCCGCACATGACGGAAAGCGTACCGTCAATGGCCTTCGGCTCACCGCCGGAAACCGGACAGTCGAGCATCTCGATCCCCCTCTTCGCAAACTCCGCAGCGATCGCTCTGGATTCCGTCGGATCGATCGAGGACATATCGATGACCACAGTATTTTCCGCGGCGCCTTCGATAATTCCGCCTTCTCCCAGGCAGACTTCTCTGACCTGCGGAGAGTTTGGCAGCATTGTGATAATGACATCCGTTTTTTCCGCGACTTCCTTCGCATTTACCGCCGTCTCAGCACCGAGCGCCGCAAAATCCTTCATTGTCTCCGCGGAGTGCGTGTTGACCACGATCTCGTAGCCTGCCTTCATGATATTTCTCGCCATCGGCTTCCCCATGATGCCGAGTCCGATAAAACCAACTTTCATTTCGTAAAACCTCCCTGATACAATTCATTTTTGTTGAAAAAATCCACGTCACAGTCATCCGAATATTATAAGTAAATCATCGGATTTAACCCGGAATTTGTCAAGTTTTATGTCGCAATCCTTGTATAAAGTTCAAGTCTCCCACTGTAAAGGTTACGCTTCCGGTAATTTCCTTTCCGTCTACTTTTACCGGTTCCTTTGTGTCTTTATTCATCAGTGTTGCATTCAGCGTATACTCTTTGCCAACCACGAGTCCTGTGTAGCGGACCGTATCGACAAAAACGGTTTCTCCAAGCGCTGCGGTATGGGTTCCGGTCTGGCGGTCTGCTGCCATCGTCGATATATCCTCCGTGGGCGGCTCAAGCACGGTCGC
>JAXJTA010000010.1:0-8379 GCA_036309825.1 Eubacterium sp.
AGTCCCCGCTGTCCGATGATCTGGAGCGTATAGCCGACGCCGCAGGAGAATATCGCCGCGTAGAGGATCGGCCCCCAGCAGGAGAGAATGGCATCCCATGTCGGATGCTCCGTAACGACCGCCGTGATGGCGGACAGAACGCCGCACACCAGAAACTGGCTCACCGACAGCTGCAGGCCGGCAACGCGCGGGCCGAACCTGTCAATGACCATGATCTGGAGAGCAAACATCAGGGAAGATACCAGTGTGAAGGCATCGCCGATATTGACCGAGAAACCTTCATTGATGCAAAGCATATAGAAACCGAGCACCGCGATTCCGAGTGCCGCGATGATAAGCGGCGAGCATTTTTTTCTGAAGAAGAGGCTGATGATCGGAACCATGATGATGTAGAGCGAGGTCACAAAGCCGCATTTGCTTGCGGAGGTATACAGCAGTCCGATCTGCTGTGTTCCCGACGCGAGGAAGAGGAAGACCCCGCAGAGAAGTCCCCCGATCAGCAGGTTTCTCTTTCTGACTTTCAGAGATTCCGTCACATTCGGGATCGGCTCGCCCCGGTAATTGACCGAATGAGGATCGATCCTTCCCGCCAGAATGGCCAGCGGAAGGAGTACTAGGACACCGAGGAGATACCGGCAGGCATTATAGGAGTACGGCTCCAGTATGTTCATGGCCTTGCTTTGCGCAACAAAGGTAGTTCCCCAGCCGAGCGCTGCCAGAACCAGCAAAAACGAATGCCGGGCTTTCATCGAGGAGATTTTTCCGGCGGTCTGATTGTTGTTCATGGTTTTCTTCCTTGTATAAAAATGAGAAATCGTGTACGATTGGAATGTTATAAGGAGCTCTTCCGCTCCGAGTGTTTATTTTAGCATGCACTGAATAATAATTCAATCTTTGTGCATATGAGAGGTATATAAATGATTGCCATTATCGATTATGATGCAGGAAATATCAAAAGCGTAGAAAAGGCACTGCAGAAGATCGGCGAAGAGGTCGTCCTGACGCGCAGCCGTGAAGAACTTCTGGCAGCCGATAAGGTCATCCTTCCCGGTGTCGGTTCCTTTGGAGACGCTATGAATAATCTGGAGAATTTCAGCCTGATTCCGGTTATCAGAGAGATCGTGGAAAAGGGGACTCCTTTTCTCGGGATCTGCCTCGGGCTGCAGGTGCTATTTGAAAAAAGCGAAGAGAGCCCGGACGTGAAGGGACTCGGCATCCTCAAGGGAGAAGTCTGCCGTTTTCCGGAGACAGAGGGGCTGAAGATCCCGCACATGGGCTGGAATTCCCTGCATTTACAGGGAAACGGACGGCTTTTCCGCGGTATTCCGGAGGATTCTTACGTATATTTCGTTCATTCCTATTATCTGAAGGCGGCGGATCCGTCGATCGTGAAGGCGACGGCGGAATACGGTGTGACCTTCGACGCCTCCGTCGAGCAGGGCAATGTTTTTGCCGCGCAGTTCCATCCGGAGAAGAGCAGCGATACGGGACTGGCGATCCTGGCAAACTTTGCCGCGATCGGAAAGGAGAATCAATAAATGTTTACGAAGAGAATTATCCCCTGTCTGGATGTAAATAACGGAAGAGTCGTGAAGGGCGTGAACTTCGTCAACCTGCGCGACGCGGGCGATCCGGTTGAGGTCGCGAAGGCCTATGACAAAGAGGGCGCGGACGAAGTCGTTTTTCTCGATATCACAGCTTCGAGCGATCACAGAGCGACGGTCGTCGACATGGTCCGGAAGGTTGCCGAGAATGTATTCATTCCGTTCACGGTAGGCGGCGGTATCCGCACCGTGGAAGATTTCCGGATGCTCCTTCGGGAAGGCGCGGACAAGATCTCGATCAATTCGTCGGCGATCAATACGCCGAATCTGATCAGCGACGCGGCATACAAGTTCGGCAGTCAGTGTGTGGTCGTAGCCATTGATGCCAGAAGAAGAGCGGACGGAAACGGGTGGACGGTATACAAAAACGGAGGCCGCATCGATGTCGGCCTTGATGCCGTTGAGTGGGCCGCAAAGGCAGAAGAACTGGGCGCGGGCGAGATCCTGCTGACCAGCATGGACTGCGACGGAACAAAGGCTGGCTACGATCTGGAGCTGACGCGCAGCATCGCGGAAGCGGTAAAGATCCCCGTTATCGCCTCGGGCGGCGCGGGAACTATGGAGCATTTCTATGACGCGCTGACAGACGGTAAGGCGGATGCGGCTCTTGCGGCGTCCCTGTTCCATTATAAGGACCTGGAGATACGCAAATTGAAAGAGTATCTGCGCGGCAGGGGCGTATCGGTTCGTTTGTAAGGAGGCACACATGCCTGCATTAACGGGAGAATGGGAGAGAGCTTTGAAACCGGAGTTTTCAAAGCCTTACTATAAGAAATTATTTGAGACGGTCGTTGCGGAATACAAAAGCACCGCGGTTTACCCGCCGGCGAATGATATCTTCAATGCTTTTCATTTTACACCGCTCGATCAGGTGAAGGTCGTGATCCTGGGGCAGGATCCGTACCACGAGGAGGGGCAGGCACACGGCCTGTCATTCTCGGTAAAGCCGGGGATCGAGACGCCTCCGTCGCTTGTGAATATTTATAAGGAGCTGCAGGATGACCTCGGCTGCTATATTCCGAATAACGGATACCTGGAGAAATGGGCAAGGCAGGGCGTAATGATGCTGAATACCGTGCTGACGGTGCGCGCTCACCGCGCCAATTCGCATCAGAATATCGGCTGGGAGGAATTCACGGATGCCGCGATCAGGATACTGGCTGCCCAGGACCGGCCGATGGTCTATATTCTCTGGGGAAAACCCGCGCAAAGGAAGCGGGAGATGATCACGAACAGTAAGCATCTGGTGCTTGCGGCACCGCATCCGTCACCGCTGTCGGCGTATCGCGGATTCTTCGGGAGTAAGCCGTTCTCAAAGACCAATGCGTATCTGGAGGCGAACGGGCTCGAACCGATCGACTGGCAGATCGAGAATATTTGACGAAAAATAAATCGGGTTAGGAAAAGTGAGAGAAATGAAAAAGAACAGTTTGGTGAAGAACGCGACGATCCTGATGATCGCAACGATCGTTTCCCGCGTGATCGGCTTGCTGTACCGGAGACCTCTCGGTGAGATCATCGGTTCGGTCGGCCTCGGATATTACGGTTTTGCGAGTAATCTGTACTCGATCCTTCTGCTGATCTCCTCGTACGCGATCCCCATGGCGATCTCAAAGATCGTATCGGAGCAGATCGCGAAAAAAGAATATCGGAATTCGCATCGCACCTTCTATACCGCTCTGCTGTACGCAGTCATCGTGGGCGGGGCGACAGCGCTCGTCTGCTTCTTCGGAGGAAGATTCCTGCTGCCCGCAAACCAGCAGAACGCTCTTCCCGCCCTTCGGGCATTATCACCGACGATCTTCCTGTCGGCGATTCTCGGCGTTCTGAGAGGATATTTCCAGGCACACAGGAATATGACACCGACTTCGGTATCGCAGATCCTGGAACAGATCGCGAACGCGATCGTCAGCATTGTGGCCGCAGGCGCACTTGTGAATTTCGCGCTGACAGCCGGCAGCCAGAAGAGCAACGGCGCTGCCGTATACGGCGCGATGGGCGGCACGATCGGAACGGGAGCGGGAGTTCTCGTCGGTCTGCTGTTTATGATCTTCTGCTTTGTGATCAATCGCAAGTTCTTCAAAAGAGAACTTACCCACGACAACGGAGCGGCAGAGGAATCCTATGCGGACATTCTGAAAGCAATGATGCTGATGATCACGCCGATCATCTTCACATCCTTCATTTATAACTGCAGCGCCTACGTCGACAGCTTTATTTATTCCTCACTGCAGGGCTGGGCCGGAGTTGATGTAGACTCGATCAGCGCTGCATACGGTGAGTACAGCAGTTACTTCACACCGGTCGTGAGCATTCCTCTGGCCGTGGCATCCGCGAGCACTTCCGCGATGATGCCGGAGATCTCCGGTCGCTACGCGGTCGGCAGGATCGAAGAGGCGAATGACCAGATCAACAAGGGAATGCGCCTGTCCATGTTCATCTGTATTCCCGCGATGGTCGGAATGACGATCCTGGCGCAGCCGATCATGGGCGTTCTTTTCCCGGCTTCGACAGCTCTTTCCTGGCATCTGCTGATGTGCGGCTCCGCTTTTATTCTTGCCGATTCCTACTCCATTATCAGCGGCGGCGTACTGCAGTCGATCGGACAGCAGAAGAAAGCACTGATCAATGCGGGAATCGCACTTGTATTGAGCCTTGTTTTTCTCGCGATCGTGCTTGTCGTCTACCCGCCGATGGGTGTTTACGGCGTTATGTGGGCGACACTGGTATTCTCGCTGCTCTGCACCGTCCTCAATATGAACACGCTGCGCAAGACCCTGGGATTCCGTAATGAGATCCGTCACACGTATCTGGAACCGCTGGCGGCGTCGGCGATCATGGGAGCAATCGCGGCAGCGATCTACTACGGGCTCTTCCTGGTACTCAGAAGGCCTTTCATCTGCCTCGCGGCGGCCATCGTGGCGGCGATCTTTGCCTATATGGTCCTGTATGTGAAAATCTCCCGAACGACAGAAGAGGAGATGCGAAGATTTCCTGCAGGCGGAATCATTGTAAAGGTTCTGCGGAAAATACGTGTATTTCGTTGATTTATTAACTAAATATTACAAAATATAAAAATTTTTAATTAAAAATTACACAATATGGTGTGCAAGCCGTATCTGTCATCCCCAAGATGATGTGGTACGGCTTATTTTACTGTATTTACGCGGAAAAACAGCTCTTCCATTTGTTACGAAACTGTGTTACAATCTCATTAATCCATCCGGAAAGGCTGATATGCCAAGGAAATAAGGGGACGAAAGAGAGTGGTTTTGTAATGAAAATGAAGAAAAAAGTTACTAAAATGTTAATTATCTTTGCATGCATGTTACTTTTGCTCGGCACAACATCAGCTGTCTATGCGGATACAACGGCACAGACGATTTCTACCGTTGATCTGGTAGGCAAGGGAACTTCCAGCGGTCTGTCCGCGGATGGTGTGAAAAGGGGAGTTGACAGTGTGGTGATCAATACCGACGCCTCCGTGAAGACCAACACGACTCCGGTTAACACCGGCTATACGGATCATGCATTACCGTTTATTCTGAGCCTTACCGCTGCTATGGTGATGCTCTGGGTATTTGTTCATCTGAACCTGAATCAGATCCGTTACGGCAAATCCGAGAATCATGAGAGGGAGATGGAGATCTTCCGCAGAAACTGCCGGAATTAATTGGATCTGAAAGTTAACTATTATGTAACTTTTCGTTCATAACGACTTAAAGAAATGCCTTCAAAATGAGACGAGGTTTGTATTACTCTCTTCATTTTGGAGGTTTTTTATATATGGATAACAGAAAAGGCAGATATCACAGAAATAGTGATGGTAATAAAAGAAGAAAACGAAGTGCCGCTTCGCCGGATATCCCCGGAACGATCGAGATGATCGGTTACAAGATCGTCGGTTTCTTCGCGGCGGCCATGTATGCGATCGCGTACGGGATCGCGTTCGGTGTGGAAACGGTCATGCGGCGTCTTGGTTTTTCGACAAAAACGATCCGCAAGGGACAGCGCACGAACGGAAGTGGACCGAGTACGGCCTTACAGAACCGCATAGAACAATACGTTGCTTTCCCCGTTATCTTTATCTATCTGGAACTGCTCCTGCGCGGCTTCTGCGGCGTAAAGGGCTTTCCGGGATTTCCGATCTTTTTTGCGATCTTCGCGGGAATCTTTGTGTCCGCGATCCTTCGCGTTACGAGCGGAGAGGTGCACAAGATCATCAGCCGTATTTTTGTGATCGCAAATTGCGTGTATTTCTGCGTTGAATTTCTGATCTATCGTTCATTTCAGAATTACATGGGCTTCGGCGACATGACGCACGCGGGCGGCGATGTGGCGACGAATTACGGAATTTACGCTGTCAGGGTCGTTTTCTTCAATATTCCGAAGATCATTCTGTTCATCCTGCCGGCGGTTATCTATATTCTGGCAACGAGGGGGAGGAGAAAGAAACGCCTTTCCCGGGCAAGAATGTTGAAGGTGGCAATTGTTTTTGTCATTGCCCTGCTTCTTAACGGCATCGGAATTTTGATCGCGTCAAAAGGACCGACGGCGTCCAAATATACAACACAGTACAACTTTGATACCGCGACAAAAACCTTCGGCCTTCTCACGAGCACGCGCCTCAGCTTGAAGTACGGTATTTTCGGAAAGGACACGAAGGCATCCTTCGGCGAAGAGACAGATCTGGAGGCGGTTACCGTCACAACGCAGGCGGATTCCGCGGCGGCTGAAGCCGAGTCGGTGACAAAAACGCCGGTCACCTATGGTAAAAACGAACTGCAGCTGGATTATCAGGGACTCGCCGAAGCAAGCGGCAATGAAGAAGCGAAGGCGATTTCTTCCTATGTGGTGAGCCAGACACCAAGCTCGCAGAACGAGTATACCGGCCTCTTTAAGGGAAAGAATCTGATCATGATCTGCGCGGAAGCATTTTCCGACGCGGTCGTCAGTGAGGAGATGACACCGACCCTGTACCGCCTGATCCACAACGGATTCTACTTCACACAGTATTTCCAGCCGGCATGGGGCGGCAGTACCAGTACGGGAGAATATTCCTTTATGATGGGTCTGGCACCGGAAGACGGTACCAATTCGATGATGGATATTTCGTCCAACAATAACTACTTCACGATGGGCAACCAGTTCCAGCGCCTCGGCTATACGACCGCTGCCTTCCATAACAGCGATTATGACTATTACGACCGTCAGCTCACCCATCCGAACATGGGATATTCCACATATCTCGGAGAAGGAAACGGCATCGAGGACATTACGGACCATTATCCGACGGATGAAACAATGTTGAGCCTGACACTTGATCAGTATATCGACAAACAGCCGTTCCATCTGTACTACATGACGGTAAACGGTCATGCTCCCTATAACAATTCGACCGACTGGCGCGTGGCGCAGTATATGGATCATGTGTTGAGTGTACTCGGTGATGATGCTTCGAAGTACAATGAGAACACGTTGAATTACATGTGCTATCAGATGGAGCTGGAAGACGCACTGACCGCGCTGGTCAATAAGCTGGAAGCAAACGGCATGGCGGAAAATACCGTCATTGCGCTGACCACCGACCATTATCCGTACGGCCTGTCGGAATCGGAAAGCTGGGGCAACAGCACGGATAACCTCGCGAACCTGTATCAGCATGACGATTCGCTGCCTTGGGATCAGGACGGAAACGGACTGATCATCTGGTCCGGCTGCCTGGAGACGACGGAGAAGGACATGGCAAAGGAGATCAATTCGCCGGTATCCAGTCTGGACATTGTACCGACACTTTCCAATCTGTTCGGCCTCGACTATGACTCAAGACTCCTTGCCGGACGAGATGTATTCTCCGATCAGACGCCGCTCGTTTTCTGGAATAATACGAGCTGGGTGACCGATCTGGGCAGATATTACGGCGGCGACGGCACCTTCTATCCGAACGAAGGAGTAGAAGTACCGGATGGCTATGTCGATTCGATCAATCAGATCGTACAGAACAAGCTGATCCTCTCCGAAAATATCGTATCCTGTGACTACTACGGAATCCTCTTCGGACCGGATCCGGAGACGGGCGGCGGCACCACAGCCGCGGCAGATACCGGTACGGATGCGGCAACGGATGCCGCTGCAGATGATGCGGCGACGGAAGGGTGAGCGACCTCTTTATATGCACCACAATAATAAATAATGCAATGTAAAAGCAGGAATGTACCAATTCCTCTGGCTCCGTTTCCCTCACGCTTCGAAGACGCGCTTCAAATTCTCGTGATTTGGAAGATATAGAACTTGAGGTAGTAGGAGTCGTCGGCTGCCCATACGATCGGATGATCGGCTGCCTGCGCGCGGAATTCAACCTGACGCAGCCGAACATGCGCGTCACGCGCAGCCTCGCGGATCGTTTTTGCGAAGAGCTCGGCATCCATGAAATGAGAGCAGGAGCAGGTCGCGAGGAAACCGCCGTCCTTCACGAGGCGCATGCCGCGGATATTGATCTCGCGATAGCCTTTGGCAGCTGCCTTGATCGAGCTTCTGGATTTGGTAAAGGCCGGCGGGTCAAGGATGACTACATCGAACTGTTTCCCTTCGGCTTCCAGACGGGGCAGAAGTTCAAAAACATCACAGACCTCGTAGTCGACGATGTTTTCGAGGTGGTTGAGCTCCGCGTTCTGCCTGGCCTGCGCGATCGCCGTATCGGAGGCGTCTACGGAAAGCACATGTCGGGCACCTGCGGCTGCGGCGTTGAGACCGAAGGAGCCGGTCTGGGTAAAGC
>JAXJTA010000011.1:0-1739 GCA_036309825.1 Eubacterium sp.
ACCGGGGACTGGTGACCTTTGTATCCGGCGGCGGAGTGACGGAATATATGCACCTGTTTACGGCGGATGGCTTCACCGGGGAGCCGACCGAATGCGATGAGGGTGTCCTGGAGTGGATCGATATCGAGAAAGTCTGGAAGATCAATATCTGGGCGGGTGACAAGATCTTCTTCCGTCTGCTCGATGAGAAGGAGCCGTTTTTCTCTCTGAAACTCGTCTATAACGGCGGCGATAAGCTGGTATCGGCGGCGCTGAACGGTCACCCGATGGAACTCTTCGATCTGGTCGATGAGGAGGGAAAACCGACGGGTGTTGTGCAGGAGCGGGGCGTCGTGCACCGGGAGGGAAGCCGGCACGCGACGGCGCATATGTGGATCATTCGCAGAAAAGCAGGCCTTTCGGAACCGTCCGGGACTCTTTCGGACTACGAAGTTTTGTTGCAGAAACGCAGCGCCTGCAAGGACGCGTATCCGGGCTGCTACGATATCTCCTCCGCGGGGCATATTGCCGCGGGAGATACGCCGATCGAGACGGCCGTGCGGGAAATGAAGGAGGAGCTGGGACTGTCTGTGCAGCCGGAGGATCTGACAGAGATCGGCATTCACAGGGGACAGTTCGAGCATGTCTTCCACGGAAAATTGTTCCGCGACCGCGAGTACAGCCACGTCTATGTCTGTGAAAAGCCGTTTTCGGATGCGGATCTGAAACTGCAGGAGTCGGAGGTCGAGAGCGTGCTCTGGATGGACGTTCCCGCCTGCCGCAAAAAAATAGATGCAGAACCGGGATGGTCCTGCATCTATAAGGATGAGTTCGATATGCTCATTTCATATATATCCGAACGCCTCGGATAAATATCCCGGATGAGCGTCCCGGATAACATCCTGCACGAATGATCGGGATAGATCGCCTGATAAACTTCGCGACAGGATGATCAGCCTTCCTTGAATCCTTCCAGCACCTGATGGATCGAGCGGTGCAGATACGGCAGGTAATGCGCCAGATCGGTCGGGGATTCGTAGAGGATGCAGCTGTAGCCGGTGGAGCTGATGAGCTCGATGATCGTAAAGAGAAGGAGCTCAGGCTCGGCGCAGCGGATGCCGCTCCTTTGGAGAGCATCGAGGTAATCCTTATAGAAGACAGTGAACTGCTCGCTCTCCGGCGCGCCGGATTCTTCTGCTTTTTCCAGTGCGTGTTTGAAAATGCCCCAGGAGAGGTTTTTGCTGATGAACTTCAGGAGCAGTTTGTTGCGCTGCAGATAGTTCAGGATGTAATCGGTCAGCGCCAGCAGATAATCCTCGAAATTGGTAAGCGGTTCGGGACGCAGCTTCATAGCCTCCTGCGCCTCGAGCAGAAGCTGCGCGGATTTCCGGGCGACAAGCTCGTCGCGCAGATCGTATTTGTCCTTGAAATAGAGGTAAAACGTTCCCTTTGCCAGACCGGCTTTCTTTGCGATATCCGCGATCGTTGTCTTCGCAAATCCCTGATTAAGGAAGAGATCGTAGGAGGTCTGGAGAAGAGAAGAGCGTTTATTCTGTTTGTTGATTTCTACTTTTCCCATGTTGAAAGCCTTTCTGAATATTTTCACTTCATTATCTTATTCCATTGTAACAGATTTTTGCCGCATGCGGCACACTTTCCGTACTGAAATCCGTGTTCTACTCTTATTATTCTCACGTGATTTGTAAATGTCAAATAAAAAACTGACTAAAATTCAGTTTTTTCCAAGCCCGATATTTGTA
>JAXJTA010000012.1:0-11208 GCA_036309825.1 Eubacterium sp.
AACCGGAGGATCTGGTCTGGGATCTGGCGGATATCAGTCTGCTTCGCGATCGAAACGTGACGAATATTCTGCTGATCGGTCAGGATCGGCGCGAGGGTGAGGAACGCGCGAGATCCGATACGATGATCATCGCCAGCATCAACAAGAAGAACAAGAGCATCGTCCTGACCTCGCTGATGCGTGATATGTATGTACCGATTCCGGGCTACAGCGACAACAGGATCAACGCAGCCTATGCGTTCGGCGGCATGGACCTCCTCGACCGGACGATCGAGCAGGATTTCGGTATCCGGATCGACGGCAACATTGAGGTTGACTTTGACCGTTTTGTGCAGGCAATGAAAGTTATCGGTGATATCAGTATTGATCTGTCCGCGGAAGAGGCCGAATACATGAACAATCTCGGACAGGGATGGAGCCTGACCGAGGGTGTCAATTCTCTGACGCCGGAGCAGTCGCTGGCTTATTCGCGGATCCGTTACGTCGGCAATTCCGACTGGGAGCGAACTGACAGGCAGCGCCGCGTGATCAAGACCGCCTACGACAAAGTCAAGGGAAGTGACCTTCTGAATCTGCTCAGTATGGCGGATCAGATGTTCCCGGCGCTGAAAACCGATATGACCAACCGCCAGATCGCAGGTCTGGTCTACACGATGTCGACCAAGCAGATGGAGATCACCGGTACCTACCGGCTGCCCGTCGACGGCATGTACGAGGAGCAGACCATCTACGGAATGGATGTGCTTGTTCCTTCTCTCGGCAAAAACAGTGCCGCCCTGCAGGGTTATATTTATAACGGATGAACAGCATGAATCAGGTGCGGAACGAAGAGAAAAACATACAGCGGAGCGGGAATGCGGACGTGATCCCGGAAAAAAAGCCGGAACGGAAGCAAAAGCCCGGCGGAAGGTGTCTTCTCCTGCTCGTTTTGACGGCTTTGGCGGCGCTTCTCGCCTTGCTGGCTGTCTCGACCTGGCGCTCCTACAACACACTGCAGGTGAATCAATATGAGTACACTTCGGAGAAGGTCGGGGTGCCTCTTCGTATCTGCGTTCTTTCCGATCTGCATGACCACTCCTTCGGGGAGGAAAACAGCCGCTTGATCAAGCAGGTTCTGGAAACTGATCCGGATCTGATCATCATGGCAGGCGATATGTTGAATGAGGATTCCGGGGATGACACCATTCCTGTAACACTCGTTCGCAGTCTGCGGGCGGCAATGAACCTGGAGGACACCGCCGGAGCAGGCGAAGCTGTGAACCGGGAGGACACCGCCGGAACAGGCGAAACTATGAACCGGGAGGACACCGCCGGAACAGGCGAAACTATGAACCGGGAGAGCACCGCAGGATCGGGCGAAACCGCGATCTACTACGCACTTGGGAATGCGGAGATGGCTTTCATGGAGCAGCATCCCGAGATCGACCTGATGGGTGATCTGAAGGAAGCCGGTGCGGAAGTGCTGGAGTCCACCATGCAGGATCTGAATTTTGCCGCGCCCGAATCATCCACGCAGGATTCGGAAGCTGCCGCACGATCCGCAGGGGAGGCGGACGATGCAGACGAAAGTGATTTTGTCGTGCCGGGCGCGGAGAGCACGCGCATACGCCTCGGTGGTCTCTACGCTTATCCTTTTGGTTCTGATGGAAATGATTCTTCGGAATCGGCGCCCGCGGAGGTTCGTTCCTATCTGGATGATTTTGAAGATACCGACGCGCTGAAGATCCTTGCGGCACACCGGCCGGAAAGTTTTTGCTTCGGGGACGCGGCAGAGGTGAGAGATATCGACCTGGTCATCAGCGGCCACGATCACGGCGGGCAGGTCATTCTTCCGTTCATCGGCGGTCTGTACGCCGGCGACCAGGGATTTTTTCCCAAATACGTGCACGGTTTCTACCGTATCGGCGGAACGGAACTGTTCGTGACGAGCGGCCTCGGAAGCGGCAGGGAACTGCTTCCCCGGTTCAATAATCCGCCCGAGATCGCGGTTATCGATATTCTTCCGGAATCGTAAAGGCATGATCGCATATTGCAGAGAGAAGTGCGATGAAGGAAGCGTAAAGAGGGAAGAGTTAAGCGTTAAGAGAGAAGCGTTAAGCGTTCAGAGAGGAGAGGGACAGATGGAAGCTGAAGTCAGATCCGTTGATACAACCGAATATGTCAATGTCCTCCGCTCGCTGACCGAAGAAGGGAAGGAATGCCGCATCCTTGTGACGGGAAGCAGCATGGCGCCGTTTCTGATCCACGGCCGCGACTATGCTTTCTTCAAAAAGCCCGACCGTGATCCGAAAAGAGGCGATATCGTCTTCTATCAGAGAAAAAACGGTGCCTACATTCTGCATCGGGTATTACGCGTTCATGACGGATCCTTTGATATGATCGGGGACAATCAGTCGGAGGTAGAGAAAAATATCGGCAGAGACCAGATCTTTGCCGTGGTAACGAAGGTGAGCCGCAAGGGCCGGATGATCGGTCCCGGCGACTTCTGGTGGAAATTTTTTGCGGGCTTCTGGCTTGCCGTGATTCCGTTCCGGCGGTTTCTCGCAGGCGCCTATGCCCGGATCGTGAGGTGAATATGCCTGTGATCTATACTGCTATTTGTGATGATGACCGGAGATCTGCGGAAAAGATCCGGGGTTATCTGGAGGAGTACGGCAGCAGGAAGCCGGAACTCCAATTTGCAATAGACGTTTTTGCCTCTTCCATGGATCTGATGACAGCCATGGAGAAGAGAGGCTACGACCTGTACCTCCTGGATATCTACATTGACGCGGTGACGGGTGTGCAGCTGGCGGAACAGATCCGCAATAAAAGCGACGACTGCCGCATCATTTTCGTGAGCAGCTCCGATAATTTCTATCGCGATGCCTTCCGAATGCGCATCGATGATTATCTGGAGAAGCCGATCGATGCGGAGACACTGCACCGGTCGCTCGACCGCATCTTCACTGACTTTGATGAAAAATATCTGTATGTGAATGACGCGACGGGGATCAGGCGCATCCCGATGAGCTCCGTGCTGTATGTCGTGTCGATGGATCATTATAAGAAGATCGTGACGACGGACGGAAGCTATCTGGTCAGAAGGACAATGGCGGAGATGACCGAAGAACTGACGGAAGAGTATTTCTATCCGCTCCATTCCCGCGTTATCGTCAATGTGCGGCGGATCGTGCGGAGCAGTCCGAAGGAGATCGAAATGGAGGACGGAGAAAGCTTCCGGCTGCCGCGCGGATCGTATCATGAGATCGGCGAGAGGATCCTCAAATATTCGATCTGATCCGATGCGGCCTGATGCGATTCGATCTGATCCGATGCGGCCTGATGCGATTCGATCTGATTCGATATTATTCAGCCTGATATGATACTGCCTGACGCTGTTTGGGTTGTTGTTATCCGATTTGACAGAGGAGAAGGGAATCTTTGAAAAGCCAGTTCCGACAAAATATCATCGATCTGTGGAACACCGCGCGAAGTGTTGCCGCGCTGGAACAGGATGAAGAAACGCGGCAGACGCATGTCCGGAATCTTCATCTGTTCCTGTATGCGCTGCTGGTTGTAAGCGTGATCTTCTGGATCATTCCGTTTCGAAACGGGATCCGCATAGAACTGGTCATTGTTGTGGCGGAAACAGCAGTCCTTGCGATCTCACTCCTTGTTTTGCGGCTCACCGGGTCGCATCTGGTCACATGCTTCGCACTCGTGATCATGTATCTGACAGTCATCAGTGTGTATATGATGACGAATCAGTGGCATGGCATCGGTATCAATTACCACTGGCTCTGGATCCTTCTGATCCCGATGGGAGGCTACGCCTTCACCGGCGCGATCTACGGACTGCTCCTGTCGCTTCTGGGTATGCTGCAGATGATCGTCTTCATGTGGCCACCTTTAAAGCACTTTCTGTATCTGGATGGAATGCCGGTACTGATCACCCTGCCTCTGATCTATATATCCTTCGCCATTCTGTTTTTTCTGATCCAGTGGGCCAACTCCAGAAATCATCTCTGGATGAAGGAAAAACGGTCCGAACTGGATGAGCAGAGACAGCAGTATGTGCGCTACATGAGGCAGGAACTTGCCGTTTATCAGAAAAACGACGAGATCCTCCGGCAGGCGAAGCATGATTCGCGGCATCACATGGCCGTTATTCGATCCCTCCTTGAAGAGAACGATATCGAAGGCGTAAAGCGATACCTGGAAGATCTTGACAAGAGTCTTGCCTCGGCGACGCGGGTACGCTATTGCAGCAACCAGATCGTGAACGCGATCCTCAGCATTTATTCGTCGCGCGCGGATGAAATGGGCACGAAGAGTGTCCTCCGGGCGGAGGTACCTGAGAAGATCGGCGTTGCCGACCTTGATCTGGCATCGCTGATCGGCAACATCATGGAAAATGTCACGGAAGCGCAGATGCAGGTACATTCCACGGATCGCGCGGTCCGAGCTTCCTTTGTGGGCCGCGATGATCGCCTGTTGATCCTCGTGGAAAATACCACCGATGAGGTCGTGACCTTTGAGAAAAACGGACTGCCCGTCAGCACCAGAGCACGGGAAGGCGGCGTCAGCGAGAATACAGGTACGCAGTCGATCAGGCGGATCGCAGAGAAGTACGGCGGCTTTGCCGGTTTTTCCCAGAAAAACAAGTACTTCACGACAAAGGTCATTTTGAACTGCGGTGAAAGAAGCGAACAATAACGTAGGAACATTCGCAGGAAATACAGAAAGGAGCGGGCGATGGATTTACTGACAGATGTGCCGTCTGTGGAGCAGGTGCTCCTTGAGAAGGCGGCAAAGCGCACCGTTCCCGTAAACGGCAGCATCGAACTGCTGCCGCTTTGCAACATGGACTGCGATATGTGCTATGTGCGGCTGACCAGGGAGGAGGCTGACCAGTGCGGCAGGATCCGGACCGCGGAAGAATGGCTCGAGGCAGGCAGACAAATGGCGGAAGCGGGGACACTTTTCCTTCTGCTCACGGGAGGCGAGCCGCTCCTTTATCCGGACTTTGAAGAGGTATGCCGGGGGCTGAAGAAACTCGGGATGGTCCTCACACTCAATACGAACGGTACGCTGATCGATGAGAAAACCGCGGATTTTCTGGCATCAGTCGGGATCCGGCGGGTCAATGTCTCTCTGTACGGCGGAAGCAACGAAACGTACAGAAAACTCTGCCACAGGGAGGACGGGTATGACCGTGCCCTTCGTGGGATCCGGCTCCTGCGGGAGCGGAATGTCGATGTGCGGATCAATTATACGGTAACCTCCGCAAACTGCGCGGATGCGGACCTGATCGCCGCGATCGGACAGGAATGGAACACGCCGGTCAATACCGATGTATACATGATGCCAGCTGCGAGAGAGCGCTCCGCCGGCTTTGATTTTTCGTCGAGACTGCCCGCGAAAGAGGCGGCGGAGGTCTATGTCCGCACGAAAAGAAGAGAATTCGGTGAAGAAGGTCTCCGTCGGTTTGCCGCGGGGATCCTTGAAGAGGTGCGGCGAAACGAAGCGGATGCGGCGGATGCAGCGGCAAAGACGGCATCGGAGGGGCGAAGCGAAGAGCCGATTCCGATGGAATGTATGGCGGGGAGATGTTCGTTCACCGTCAACTGGCTCGGTGACTTGCAGCCCTGCGTCATGCTGAAGAGCCCTGCCGGAAATGTCTTCACGGACGGTTTTTCCGATGCCTGGAGGAAGGTGTCCGAGGGAATCCGCGCCGAGCGGCTTCCACTGAAGTGCAGCCGCTGTTCGAAGCGGTCGATTTGCCGGATCTGCAGGGCTGCGGCGATCTACGAGCCGTATGCGGCAGATGGCGAGGCACCGGCCTACCTCTGTGAATATTCGGAAGAGGTGCTGCGGCTTCTGACGGCACTGGCTGTGGATGAAAGTGAACGAGGAGAGACAACTCTGGCGGCGAATGAAAACGAACGCGGACAGCAAAAGTTTCCGGAGGCAAAAGCAACGGATAATAGCGAGGGAAGGGAGCAGCGTGATCGATGAGTTACATCAAACACACATACCGGCTGGGGAATTTCGTCTGCACGGTGGAAATGCCGGCAGAAATGCCCGTTCCGGCTGTTTTTGAGCTCTTCGAGACTACCGGCGCGGCACAGGACATTCCCTACGAGTACACGATCCGTATTGCCGAGAGTCTTCCGCTTGTCGAGGGGAAGCGCCTGGCGCTTCGCGATAATATGGAAGTCCTGGCGCTTCGTGATATTCCGGCGGGCCCGACGCTCTGTGATAATCCGGCAGGCTCGATGCTTCGCGATGCAATGGATCTCTCTGATGTGCGTGATCAAAGTAAAAGGGCTTTTGAGTGCCGCTACCTGGGACTTCGGGAGACCTTTTCCGGATCGCCGGAGCGGCTCGATGAGGAGCGTGCAAGGTGCTACGCGTTCACGCAGGAGACGTCTGAGAATTCCAGCCTGATCACGGTGGCGAAGGCTTACGCAGACAAGATGGACATCGATACCCTTTTCACCTCGCTCTTTTCCTTCGAAAAACGGATGCTTGCAAAAAATTCGCTGATATTGCATACTTCCTATGTTGAGGTGCGGGGGAAGGCAGTCCTTTTCTCCGGCCCTTCGGGAATCGGAAAGAGTACGCAGGGAGGTCTCTGGAAAAAGTACAGAGGCTGCGAGACGATCAACGGGGATCGCGCGCTGCTTGCCGTCGGAGACCGCATGGCATGCGGCTGGCCGGTTTCGGGAAGCTCAGGGATCTGCCGGAACGAAGCAAGAGAGATCGGCGCGATCGTTTTTCTCGATCAGGCAAAGGAAAACGCGGTGCGGACGATGCGTCCGGCAGAAGCCTTTTCCGGTCTGTTCTCACAGATCACCGTGAACCGGTGGGATCAGAACGCGGTCGGCAAAAGCTGCGATCTCATCGAGAACCTGATAGCGAACATCCCCGTGCTGCATCTTGACTGTGATATTTCCGAGGCGGCCGTGGATGTACTGGATGCGGCGCTGCCGATGTAATGAGACTTGCCCGGGAAACGGGCAGATGAATGAAAACGCCGATATTACGAAGCCCTGAGGAAAGGCTGCGGTAAAAGAGGCGATAAACAGCCGCGGTAAATAGCTGTGGTAAATGATTGCGGTTAATCGCTAGGATAACGGCTGTGAGAAAAGCCGGGAAAGGAGGACCCATGGCGGAAGAACCCAGACAAAAAGCTGCTTTTGAATCGATGGATATTTTGATCCGCCGGTGGAAGGACGGCTCCTTTCGGGAGATCCTGGATGACTGGAAATGGATCTTCTCCTACAGCAAGCGCTATAAGGGCGCGATCATTTTCTACACAGCGGTCGGCATCATCAGCACGACGCTGGGGCTGGCGGCGAGCATTGCCAGCAAGTATCTGATCGATATCATCACAGGGTACCAGACGGATAAGCTGTGGATCGCTCTCGTGATCATGATCGGAAGTGCTGCCTTAAGCCTGATTTCCTCCAATCTGCTGAATCGTTATTCCACAAAACTTTCCATCGATATCAACAATGCCATTCAGGCCGACATCTTCGATCAGATCATTGACGCCGAGTGGCTCGCGCTGAACGGATATGATAACGGCGATGTGCTGAACCGCTTTAACGCGGATATGTCAACGGTCAGCTCGAACGCGATCAGCTGGCTGCCGTCGATCGTTATTGCCCTCTACAACTTTATCGCAACGTTTTTCGTCATCTGGCATTACAGCAGGGTCATGTCGCTGATCGCTTTCGCGAGTGCGCCGGTCATGCTGCTGATGAGCAAATTTCTGATCCGGAAGCAGCGCGAATACGCGAGGAAGATGAGGGAGATCGATTCGAAGATGATGTCCTTTGAGATCGAGACCTTCTACAACATGGACACGATCAAATCCTTTGGCATTACGCCGCAGTACGGGCAGAAGCTCCGCTGGTGGCAGAAGGTGCTGCGTGATGTCAGCCTGGATTACAATATGTTCACGATAAAAACCAATATTCTCCTCGCGATCCTGGCACAGATCGTTCAGTACGCGGCCTTTGGCTACGGCCTCTTCCTTCTGTGGACACATCAGATCACATACGGCACGATGACGCTTTTCCTGGAGCAGAGAGCCAATCTCTCAGGTGCCTTCAACAGCGTCGTTTCGATCATTCCGTCCTTTCTGAGCAGTTCCGTTTCGGCACACAGGATCCGCGAGCTGGCGCAGCTTCCGAAGGAAGTTCATCTGCCGGAGAGCACCGAACTGTCCGCGAAGGCGGCAGACGGCTTCGAGGTAAGAATGAATGATGTCACTTTTTCCTACACGGGAGAAGAAAACGTGATCACGGATTCGTCCTTCGAGGCGTGCCCCGGTGAGATCGTCGCGCTGGTCGGCCCTTCCGGAGAGGGAAAAACGACGATGCTCCGCCTGATCCTCGGCCTGGTACATCCGGGTGAGGGACGGGTCTTCCTTCGTGCGTCGGACGGCACAACGGAGCCGGTCAACGCCGATACCAGATATCTCTTCTCCTATGTGCCGCAGGGAAATATGATCCTGACGGGCACCGTTGCGGAAAATCTGCGCATGGTCAGGGAAGACGCGACCGATGAGGAGATCATTGACGCGCTGAAAACCGCCTGCGCATGGGAATTTGTTCAGAAACTGCCGGGAACGATCAATTACCGGATCGGTGAGCGGGGAAAAGGCCTATCGGAAGGACAGGCACAGCGTGTGGCGATCGCGAGAGCGATCCTTCGCAGCGCCCCGATCCTGCTGCTGGATGAAGCAACCTCCGCACTGGATGTCGCGACGGAGCGCCGCGTCCTTCGCAATGTGATCGAACAGAATCCGTCGAGAACCTGCATCGTGACGACGCACCGGCCGACGGTACTGAATATGTGTAAGAGAGTATACCGCGTGAGAGATACGAAGGTCACACAGCTCACCGAAGAGGAAGCGGCGGCGATGGCGGTCGACTTCTGAGGTCCAGATCGGGAAGCGGCGGCGATGGCGGTCGACTTCTGAGAGGCATGCCGGGGAGAAGGCGGTGACCGGGCCGGCCGCATGATGGACAGTAGGAGCGGTCTGCGTGTTTAGACAGCATGAGCGAAGACAGGAGAACAGACAAGATGAAAATATACAGAACAAAAGATGATTATATCCTGCGGGTGATCGCGGGGGATGCGGTACTCGTCCCTGTCGGGGAGGACTGTGCCTTCAAGAACGCGGTGATCTCGCTCAACGGTACCGGCGCGTTTATCTGGAAGAGCCTGGCGGACGGAGCCTCTGCCGAGGCGGTGATAGAAAGCGCGCGCGAGGAATACGAGGATGAGGACGGTAAGCTGGAGGAAAATGTGCGCGGCTTTATCGGAGAAGGTGTCCGACTCGGTATGATCACGGAGACAGAAGAGGATGATTGATATTCATGCACATATCCTGCCGGGCGTCGATGACGGTTCACGATCGGCGGAAATGTCGGTCACGATGCTGCGGGAGGCGTACGAAAGCGGTGTGACCGCGATCGCGGCGACCCCGCACTGCAATATTCCCGGAGAATTCGGAAATTACTGGGACGACGTTTTTGCCGGGAGATACAGAGAACTCAGAGACGAAGCGAAGAGGGAAGGAATCCCGATCGTGATCCTTTCCGGCGCGGAGATCTACGCGACACCGGATCTGCCGGATCTGCTGGATGAGGGCAGAGTCCGTACACTCAATGCAACGCCGTATTTCCTGACCGAATTTGCCTTCGATGAGGATCCGTCCTTTTGCTTCCGGATCCTGGAGCAGTGCGCCGCCAGGGGGTACCGCCCGGTCATCGCGCATCCGGAAAGGTACTATTTCCTGCAGGACGATCCGCAGGTCGCCTACGAATGGTGCAGAGCGGGATACAAGCTGCAGATCAATAAGGGAAGCCTTCTGGGCAGGTTCGGACCGGATGAAAAAGAACTGGGCATGAGCCTGATCGGGCACGGACTGGCAGCCTGCGTGGCAAGCGACGCGCACAGACCGGATTGGCGGAGTACCCGGATGGACGAACTGCGGGAGATCCTCGAGGAGAATTTCGGGCGGGAATACGCCGGATTGCTCACAACGGATAATCCGCGCCGGATCCTGAAGGGACAGGACACGACCGGCTACACGCCGCAGAGCTACCTGTAAGCGGCGTAGCGGGAACGCAGAACGCGGGAACGCAGAACGCGGAAATTGCAGAACGCGGAAATGCAGATCGTGGAAATTGCAGAACGCGGGAATACAGACGCGGAAACCCGGAACGCTGCCGGCAGGCGCACGGTAAACAGATAACGATCGACGAGAGGAAGGAATACAGATCAGATGAAAAAACTTCGGATTTTTCTGCTGCTCTTTTTTGTGGTAACGGCAGCCGTTTTTGGTGCTACCTGGATCCGCAACTATATGAACAGAGACGTCACACCGCCGGTGATCGAGGCAGATCAGGATGAGATCACTGTGCCGGTCGGCGCGGGCGATGACGAACTGCTGGCGGGATTGACGGCAACCGACAATAAGGACGGAGATGTTACCGGATCCCTGGTTGTCGTGTCACGCTCAAAGTTTATCAGCGACGCGACACTGAAAGTGGTTTACGCAGCCTTTGATAAACACAACAACGTAGGAACCTATACGAGAAAGGTGACATATTCGGACTATGTTCCGCCGCACTTCACGCTGACACAGCCGCCGGTCTATCGGAGCGGTCAGCTGAATACGGAACCGGAATCCCTGTTCGGTGCCGAGGACTGCCTGGACGGAGATCTCTCCGGCCAGATCCGTGTGAGTTACGTGGATGAGACGGCGTACAGCATTGACACGGGAAGTGATGAGGAAGCAGACGTGCCGATCCTTGTGACGGTAACGAACTCTGCCGGTGATACGGCGGAACTGTCGTTGAAGCTCCGTATCCTCCCGGATAAAGAATATCAGACGCCGGCACCGGCACTTTCACAGTATGTTGTCTATACGAAAGCCGGTCAGACTCCGGATCTGGAGGCACTGAAAAGCGGCATCTGGTATTCCGGCTCGGTGCAGCCCTTTACCGATGACGCGACATATTCGGCAAAGGATATTTCGGTCGACAGCGCGGGACTGGACGTGAATACGCCGGGCGTCTACGAGGTTACGTATTCGCTGAACGGAAGCAGTGTGGAGATGGTGGACAACGCACCGGTAACGACGTCCTACGCTCTCGGAAAAACGACCTTGTACGTAGTTGTGGAGGAATAAGATGGAAGAAA
>JAXJTA010000013.1:0-5105 GCA_036309825.1 Eubacterium sp.
AGAATGATCTTGCCGCCGTCAGCGATCAGCTTCTTGATCGTCGGCAGTGCCGCAACCAGACGGTTCTCATCGGTGATCTGACCTGCCTTGAGCGGTACGTTGAAATCGCAGCGAACCAGGACTCTCTGGCCTTTTACGTTGATGTCGTCAACGGATTTTTTGTTTAATCCCATTTTCAATATCCTCCTTAGATTGACTTGAAATACGTTTTTCTAAAAAAGGGTCCGGTCCAAACTGGCCGGACCCTTTTAGGTCTTTCATTAAATGACTGAATGAATAATTAAAATTATTTGTTCAGGAATTTAGCGAAGTATTTGATTGTTCTGCACATGTTGGATGTGAAGGAGTTCTCGTTATCGTACCAGGAAACAACCTGAACCTCAGTTTTTCCTTCGCCGGCCGGTACTACCATTGTCTGAGTAGCATCGAACAGGGAGCCGTAGGTCATGCCAACGATATCTTTGGATACGATCAGATCCTCGTTGTAGCCGAAGGACTCGTTCTGAGCTGCCTTCATAGCTGCGTTGATCTCTTCAACGGTAACAGTGCCGTTTACAACAGCGGTAAGGATGGTGGTGGAACCAGTCGGAACCGGAACACGCTGTGCGGAACCGATGAGCTTGCCGTTCAGCTCCGGAACTACAAGGCCGATAGCTTTTGCAGCACCTGTGCTGTTCGGAACGATGTTCTCAGCGCCTGCACGGCTACGTCTCTTGTCGCCTTTTCTCTGCGGTCCGTCAAGGATCATCTGGTCACCGGTGTAAGCATGGATAGTAACCATGATACCGGACTCGATCGGAGCGAGCTCGTTCAGAGCTTTTGCCATCGGAGCAAGGCAGTTTGTGGTGCAGGATGCAGCGGAGATGATGTTGTCCTCAGCTGTCAGTGTCTCATGGTTTGTGTTATAAACGATTGTCGGAAGATCGTTGCCAGCCGGAGCGGAGATAACTACTTTCTTAGCGCCTGCATCGATATGAGCCTGTGCTTTTGCTTTGGAAGTGTAGAAACCGGTGCACTCCAGAACTACATCGATGTCAAGCTCTCCCCACGGAAGGTTGTGAGCATCAGCCTCTTTGTAGATCTCGATCTCATGTCCGTCAACGATGATGGAATGATCAGTGGAAGATACGGTATCAGCTTTAGCATATCTGCCCTGAGAAGAATCGTACTTCAGAAGGTAAGCCAGCATGTCCGGGCTTGTCAGATCGTTGATTGCAACGATATCGAATCCCTCTGCCTGGAACATCTGACGGAATGCCAGACGACCGATACGACCAAAACCATTAATCGCAACTCTTACTGCCATGTTATTGTCCTCCTAATAATAAATTACTTTGAATGTGTTTATTGTTTAACAACTCATTCAGTATGATAACTTATAACACTTGAAAATTCAAGCTGTTTATTTGATAAATCGAAGAAGTTTAGCCGTTGCGGCTTGTCAAAATTGCCTAATATCGGTAATTCCTCCGTTTTTCTGTAAAATCAACAGATGATTCCGCCGCCCGCGATACAGTCGTCCTGATAGAATACGACAGCCTGTCCCGGAGTCACTGCGCGAACCGGTTCATCGAACCGGCAGGTGATCTCGTCCTCTCCCGTTCTCTTTACCGTACAGCCCGTTCCCCGATGATTGTAGCGGATCTTTGTCAGGAAATGCCCCTCTTCACCGAGCGGCAGATCCGGAATCGCCATAAAGGTCAGGTGATCCGCCTTCAGTTCATCGGCAAAAACGTCTCTTCCTTCTCCGACAACAACTTCATTCGTTTCCGGTCTGATCTCCGTTACAAAAACTCTTCTGCCCATCGGAAGGTCGAGTCCTCTTCGCTGGCCGATCGTGTAATGCGTGATCCCGCGGTGTCTGCCGAGGACCTGCCCGTCGACCGTGACGAAATTGCCCTCCGGCATCTTCCGTCCCGTCTCTTTCTCGATAAAGGAAGCGTAATCGCCATCCGGAACGAAACAGATCTCCTGACTGTCATGCTTGTGAGCGACCGGCAATTTGGCTTCCTCTGCGATCTTCCTGATCTCCGGCTTGGTATATTCCCCGACCGGAAGAAGCGTATGCGCCAGCTGGTCCTGCGTGAGGCCGTACAGTGCGTACGTCTGGTCCTTTTCCGCTGTCACCGAATTGCGGATCGCGTAGCGTCCGTTCGGAAGCTGCAGGATCTTCGCGTAATGTCCCGTTGCGATGTAATCGGCGCCGATCTCCAGGCTCCTCTGTAAAAGTGCCTGCCACTTTACAAAGTGGTTGCAGGCGATGCAGGGGTTCGGCGTTCTGCCGTGCAGGTACTCATCGGTGAAATAATCGATGACTTTTTCCTGAAAAATGTCGCGAAAATTCATCACATAGTACGGAATATCCAGTACCTCGGCTACACGTCTGGCGTCTTCCACGGCGCTCAGTCCGCAGCAGCCGCCCTCGTGTTCCTGCACAACGGCGCCCTCATCCTGCCAGATCTGCATGGTCACACCGATCACATCGTAGCCCTGTTCCTTCAATAGATAAGCACAGACGGAGGAATCCACGCCTCCGGACATGCCGACCACGACTCTCTTCTTATCTACTTTTATCAATCCACTCATATCTTTGTTACTCCGTCGATCTCCGATCCTACATCACCCTTCACGAAGGCTTCATAGCGGGGCGACATCCTCCGAAGTCTGGTTACTATCTTTGCCAGCGCGTCTGCCGTCTCCTCCATCTCTTCCTTTGTGTTTTCCTCAGAAAGAGTCAGCCGCAGTGTGCAGCGGGCAAGCGAATCCGACAAGCCGATCGCCTTCAGCACATGGGAGGGGCTGAGGGATCCCGATGCGCACGCCGATCCTGCCGATGCGCAGATCTGCTGCATATCCAGCATAATGAGCATCGATTCTCCCGCCGCGAATTCCACACTGATATTCAAATTATTCGGAAGACGGCGAACAGGGTCGGAATCCCACGCCGGGCCGTTCAGCTTCACATTCGTGATCTTTTCCCGGATCAGCTTGTACAGATGATCCCGGAGTTCCTCTTCCCTTTCGGCTTTTGCTTCCATCCGTTCCACGGCAAGCTCAGCGGCTTTTCCGAAGCCTGCGATACCCGGTACATTTTCCGTGCCGGCGCGCCGCTGTCTCTCCTGCGCACCGCCGTGAAGGAAAGAACCGATCTTTACGTTTTTACTGATATACAGCATACCAACGCCCTTCGGGCCGTTCAGCTTATGCGCACTGGCGCTCAGCAGATCGAATCCGTCCGCTTCCGCATTGAGCGGGATCTGCCCGAAAGCCTGCACCGCATCGGTATGAAAAAGTACGCCGTGGCTGTGCGCGATCGCGGCAAGCTCGCGGATCGGTTCGATCGTTCCGATCTCATTATTGGCAGCCATGATCGTCACGAGGATCGTATCCGGACGGATCGCAGCCTCCAGATCTTCCGGATCCACGAAGCCTTCTCTGTCGACCTTCAGATACGTGATCTCCGCGCCGTATTCCCGCTCCAGGTATTCGCAGGTATGCAGGATGGCGTGGTGCTCGATCTCCGAGGTGATGATATGCTTGCCCTTTTCCCGCAGCGCTTCAAAAACGGCTTTCACCGCCCAGTTATCCGCCTCACTTCCGCCGGATGTGAAGTAGATCTCATCGCTTTTTGCGCCGATAACGCGGGCAACCGATGCCCGGCTGTCCGCGATCGCTTTCTTGCTTTTGCCCGCAATCGCGTATACCGACGAAGGATTTCCGTAGAATCCGGAGAAAAACGGCAGCATGGTCTCCACGACCTCCGGATCCGTTTTTGTCGTTGCCGCATTGTCAAGATAGATCATTTACCGGCCTTCTTTCCCGCTTCAATAATCGCTTCGATCGAGGACACCACTCTGGTCTCCGCGGAAGGTTCCTGTGCCGTTCTTCCGGTCGTGCCGTCAGCCGTTTTTTCTAATAATGCTTCCAGCGGATCCGCGTGTCCCGACTCGCCTTCTCCGCGTGTACCGGCTCCGTCGATTCCCCGACCGGATGAAACGGATCCCGCTCCATCCGTGCCCGCGCCGCCGGAGCTTTCCGCGTCGCTGCTCTTCTCCCGCATTCTGCGGCTCTCATCAGCAAGCTCCGACAGAAGGATCGAGTCGACCGCATCCGCGATGGCGTCATTGATCCGCTTCCAAACAAATTTTGTCACGCAGGCATCCGCTTCCTCACAGGAACTGCCTTCGTTGGCAGGGCAGGCAACCGCGTCTATGCCGCCTTCCAGGCAGCGCAAAATATCACCGACCGAGATCTCCGATGCCGGACGGGCCAGATGATAGCCGCCGCCCGCTCCCCGGACGCTGGTGACAAGTCCATCCTTCTTCAGCATGCGGATCAGCTGCTCCAGATAGCTCTCGGAAATCGCCTGCCGCTCCGCGATACTCTGCGTCGAGACCGCGCCGTTCTCTTCATTTACCGCAAGGTCGATCAGCGCGCGAAGCCCGTATCTTCCTCTGGTTGTAAGTTTCATAAATATTCCTCATTTCAGAATCGAATAATTCCTAGTAAATTACTCCTGTTTCAGAACCTAGAATAGCATTCGCAAAAAAAGGTGTCAAGTAAGCCCTTCTCATCACAAAAAAATCGACAAGTGTCCGCAAATGGTGTAAAATATTTTCCCGAAGTAATCGTTTCTCAGAATTTATTATTACATATTATTGAGGTATATCATGAGTTTCACATTTATGAAAGATCTTCCATCCCCGGAGGATATCAAGCAAATCGTACCTGTATCGGAATCTGTCAGGAAAACAAAAGAAAACAGAGATAAAATGATCCGTGACGTTTTTACCGGTGAGTCCAATAAGTTTCTGGTAATCATCGGACCGTGCTCCGCGGACAACGAAGCAGCGGTGCTCGAGTACGTCACACGCCTGGCCAAAGTACAGGAAAAGGTTCCGAACCTGCTTCTGATTCCGAGGATCTATACCAATAAACCGCGCACCACCGGTATGGGATACAAGGGCATCATTCACCAGCCGGATCCGGAAGGAAAGCCGGATCTTGCCGCGGGACTGATCGCGATGCGGCAGATGCACATCCATGCCATCGAGCAGTCGGGGCTTACCGCTGCCGATGAGATGCTCTATCCGTCCAACTGGAGC
>JAXJTA010000014.1:0-5350 GCA_036309825.1 Eubacterium sp.
GATAAAATCCCATACCCAGAATGAGGATCGCCATATACCATCGGAAAAACGGCACGAAATCCTTCCCGAGCAGGAACCCTGCCAGAAGAAGCAGCGCCGCCAGTACCGCCGAATATAGAATGATCGGCTTTTTTTGCTGCATGATCCACCCCCAACTATGGTCACGCGTCCAGAAGTGTCTCCGGATACATGCCGTTTTTTCTCATTTCCGCAAGCGCGCCGACTACCTGCGGCTTGTCTTCGCGGTAGGTAACGCCGTACCATTTGTCCGGTGTCGCCTTTACCGTGACATCGGCCTTTCCTTCGCGCAGAAGTTCTTCCACGACAAAGGGAAGGAAAAATTCGCATTTGAGCGGGTTCTCCGCAAGGCCTTTCTTCAGGAAGAGCGGGAAGCGTTCCTTCAGTTCCGTCAGAATGCTGCCTGTAAAGCCCCAGAGATTCATGGAAACGATCGTATCATCATCGAGACCGACCCAGGTCTTCCCGTCATCCTCCGTATAGGCGATTCCATCCGGACGCACCTCGATCCGCGTGCGCTCATTGATCTCCGTCAGGAAGCCGTTTTCATCGGTCCGGCAGACGCCGCGCGAAACAGAGCCGTTTTCCGTCACCGTATTTTTCAGGCGGTAACCGATCATCGCGTAGTGATACTTTCCGTCGTTCACCGGCTCCTTTGCCAAATAGTCATAGACCAGACGGAAAGCTTCTCTTCCGTAGTAGTCATCCGCGTTGATGACCGCGAACGGCGCATCCCCGATCGTATCGATACAGGACAGGATCGCATGCCCCGTTCCCCAGGGTTTCACGCGTCCTTCCGGTACAGTGAACTCCGCCGGAACAGCGCTCAGTTCCTGGTGCACATAGGTCACATGCACTCTGCCGCTGATGCGGTCTCCGATCCTCTCACGGAAATCCGCTTCATTCTCTTTGCGAATGATAAAAACGATCTCCTCAAAGCCGGCCTGAACCGCATCATAGATCGAATAATCGATGATCAGATGGCTTTTTTCATCCATCGGATCCATCTGTTTCAGCCCGCCGTAGCGGCTGCCCATTCCGGCAGCCATGATTACAAGTACCGGTTTTTTCATATCAGTTATCCTCGTTTTCTTCCTCGGTAAGGGTATATACGGAGCGTTTTCTGGCCATCTCATCGGATGCCAGATACTCATCGTAGGTCGTGATCTTGTCGATCAGTTTGCCGTCCGGTGTGAATTCCATGATGCGGTTCGCGGTCGTCTGCACGAACTGGTGGTCATGACAGGTGAACAGCAGAACACCCGGGAACTTGATCAGGCCGTTGTTCAGCGCCGTAATACTTTCCATGTCCAGATGGTTGGTCGGCTGATCGAGGATCAGGACATTGGATGCGGAGATCATCATCTTCGACAGAAGGCATCTCACCTTCTCTCCTCCGGAGAGGACTCTTACCTTCTTGACACCGTCTTCACCGGCAAAAAGCATTCTTCCGAGGAAGCCGCGGACATAGGTCGCATCCTTGATCTCGGAATACTGGGTAAGCCAGTCGGCGATCGTCAGGTCACTGTCAAACTCCGCGGTATAGTCATGCGGAAAATATGCCTGGGATGTTGTGATGCCCCATTTGTAGAATCCTTCGTCCGGTTCCAGTTCTCCGGCAATAATGCGGAACAGCGTGGATGCCGCCAGCTCATTGGAACCGACGAAAGCGACCTTATCTTCACGGCGCAGAGTGAAGGAGATATTATCGAGGACTTTTACACCATCGATCGTCTTCGAGAGATTGGATACCTCGATGACCTCGTTTCCGATCTCACGCTCCGGGCGGAAATCGATATACGGATATTTACGGCTGGACGGCTTGATATCATCCAGCTCGATCTTCTCCAGCGCACGCTTTCTGGAGGTAGCCTGCTTGGACTTGGAAGCATTTGCCGCGAAACGGGAAATGAAGTCCTGGAGTTCTTTGATCTTCTCTTCCTTCTTCTTGTTTGCTTCTTTTCTCTGCTTCAGGATCAGCTGGCTGGACTCGAACCAGAAATCATAGTTGCCGGCGTACAGCTGAATCTTGCTGTAGTCGATGTCCGCGATCTGTGTGCAGACCTTGTTCAGGAAGTAACGGTCATGGGAAACGACGATGACGGTATTCTCGAAGTTGATCAGGAATTCCTCGAGCCAGTTGATCGCGTCAAGATCCAGATGGTTCGTCGGCTCGTCGAGAAGCAGGATATCCGGATTACCGAACAGTGCTCTTGCCAGCAGGACCTTGACCTTCTGCGGGCCGTCCAGGGATCCCATCGGCGCATAATGAAGCTCTGTCTCGATACCGAGGCCGTTCAGAAGCTGCTCCGCGTCTGTCTCGGCATCCCAGCCGTTCATTTCCGCGAATTCACCCTCCAGCTCGGATGCCCGGATGCCGTCTTCATCCGTGAAATCCTCCTTGGCATAGAGCGCGTCCTTTTCCTTCATGATGTCATAGAGGCGCTGGTTGCCCATGATAACGGTATCCAGAACATTGAAGTTATCGTATTTGAAATGGTCCTGTTCCAGGAAGGACAGTCGCTGCCCCGGTGTGATCGTGACATCGCCGTTCGTCGGTTCGAGCTGTCCGGACAGGATCTTCAGGAAGGTTGATTTTCCGGCGCCGTTGGCACCGATCACGCCGTAGCAGTTTCCCTCCGTAAACTTGATATTTACATTCTCGAATAACGCTTTCTTGCCCACACGCAGTGTTACATTGTTTGCTGCAATCATATTCTCTTACCTTTCTTTACTCTGCAATATTCTTACTATTTTCCGTCAGCCGGTTCATTATCCCGGCAGGTTCATTATCCCATCCGGTTCATTGTCATCGCATTTTTTCCTGCTATCATGATCCATCGAGTCCGAAGAACCAGTCGAGCCGCGTTCGGTCTTTCTCCAGGTTGTTATACTGGAGGCACTCGTACTCCCATTCCAGATCGGCGTCCTCCTCTGTGGCATCCGCCCATTTTCGGAATACGCCATCCTCGTCCATATATCCCAAATGGTTAAGCGCCGGGATCTCCTTCTGCAGGTTCTGCAGATAGTAGTTATAATCCGGCATCTGAAGGCCCGTCTGCTGCAGTGTCATGGTTCCCAGGAAGTTCGTGCTGGTGAGCACATCCGTCTCCTCCGGAATATCGTAATTGGCCCAGATGAAAAACGGCGTCGCGTAGTAGTGCTCCTGCTGCTCGAAGGGCAGGTCATCGTAATTCGCACCGGAAATATACTCGGTAAAGCCGTCTGGAAGCGTAGGGTAATGATCTCCGAACATCACGATCAGCGTCGGTTCCTCGACCTTCTTGAAATACTCAATCAGATATTCCAGCGCGTTGTCGCTCTCCTTCTCCAGAGAGAGGAAGCGGTTGACCTGCGGATCGTTATATCCTTCCACCGTGATATCACCGGTAAAGTCATTCGCGGAATAGCCCCCATGGTTCTGCATCGTGATATCAAAGAGGAAAAACGGTTCGTCCGCGCTTTCCTTGTTCTCGATCACGTCGACGATCTTCTCATAGTTCGCCTGATCGGAAATATGACTGTGCAGCTGCTCCGCGTCCGGATCGAAATCATCGATCGTCAGGAAGGAGTCGAAGCCGAGCAGATCATAAGCCGATGTCCTCTTCCAGTTGCTTCCTTTGTTCGGGTGCATCGCCATCGTCTCATAGCCCTGCGCCTTCATCGTCGAAACGAGGGAATACTGGTCATGTGTGAAGTAACTGACATACGGCACCATCGAAGGAAACCGCTTGACAGAGTTTCCGGTAAGAAATTCGTACTCCGTTTTTGCCGTGCCGCCGCCCGTAATGCAGACAAGGGTATGTCCTTTGATCGTATTTTCCGTCATCGAGTCGTAGTACGGCATGACATCCTGATTCGTCTGCAGATCGCCGATATAGCGGTAATCCGCCCAGGACTCATTCATGATGGCGATGACATTGACCGGTTTGACATCGGTCGTCCGCTCATCCGTTTTGTTCTCTGACGCTTCCTTCGCGATCTCCTCCGTCTCCTGATCCGAATAGCCTTCGGGCGGAGTGACACGCATGTATTTTGCTACGCAGAAAAACCCGACGGTCGTGCCGTATTCGGCATACGTTTTTGCCGGCCGGTACAGATCGGTCAGAATGCCGAGATTGCCGTTCCAGTTCACATTCAGATAAAAGAAGTATCCGAAAATCATGAAGCCGACGGTTGCCGCGCGAAGCAGGATCTTTGTCAGAAGCTTCGTTGCCGGCGCATACTCCTTCATGTGCAGAAGAATTGCGATCAGGCAGCAGCTGCAGATGATCATGATCACAACGCTTGCCGGAATGCTGTAGGAATACCCACCCGCAACTTCCGCCGCCGTGCCGAGGCTGAAGAAATCGATCAGCTGGAGCGGCTCTCCGCGGAATTTCATGACATAGTAGAATGCCGCGCTCATCGATGACCAGATGACGACGACCGCAATAAGAGAACGCTTCAGATTGTTCAGCCATCCGAGAAGAATCAGATTCATGATACAGATCCCCGCCAGATTCAGAAGCTTGTAGGGGATCGTCATCTCCAAAAACGTGTCGTTATTGATATATTCAATGATCAAAAACGCATAGACATCGACCGCCGCCATGATCGGCAGATGCCATAGCCGCATTCGCAGGATCACTTTCCTGCCGTGCTGATCTCTCCTCTGCCGCGGCTTCATGACAAAGGTACAGATGATCGCCGAACCGATGATCGCCGCGAGAAGTCCGGGAAAAACGAATCTTCCCTTGTCTCCCGTGCCGAACGCCTCTGTTACTGTCTTGCGGAAGATCAGCAGCAGCACGACCAGTGCGGCCCAGTAGATCGCCCAGAAGATCTTGTACTTCCGGCTCAGGCCGTTTCTTTCATAATCCATGATAATATGCCTCCGGCGTACTGTGCTTATGCACAGATAGCCGATAATATTGTACTAGCTTTACCTTGCTTTTGCAAACCGAATCGCAAAAAGAGGGAACGCATGCGTCCCCTCTTTATCGGTTCTGTATTTATTTCTCGATCTCGTGGATGAAGAGTCCGCTCCGAAGCTTCGGCTCGAACCAGGTGGATTTCGGCGGCATCAGAAGATCCGCGTCTGCCACAGCGAAGAGTTCCCCGATCGATGTCGGATACATCGCGAAGGCTGCCTTGCAGTCCTCACTGCACCGCTTCTCCAGTTCGGAAAGGCCGCGTATTCCGCCGACAAAGTCGATGCGGCTGTCCGTCTTCGGATCCAGGATCCCCCAGATCGGCTCCAGTGCTTCTCTCTGCAGATACTGCACATCCAGATTTCCGACCGGATCGTTCTGCACCCGTTCTGCCTTCACCGTAAGGCGATACCATCTGC
>JAXJTA010000015.1:0-3631 GCA_036309825.1 Eubacterium sp.
CAACGAGCGGACGTGTTGTCTCGATGTAATCGTTTTTGCCGAAGCCCTCATCGCTGACGATATGCGCGATGTTGGACGGATACCCGTCGATGGGATAGTGACGATATACCTTGAGACCGAGCGTTTTCAGCTTTTTCTCATAGGCGATCGCCGACGGCTGCTCCGCGAAGCGTGTCAGAACGACACTTCCTACGAATAGGCCGTTGCTGGTGAACGCGTCTACGAGACGAAGCAGATCCATGTCATAGGTGATGCCAAGATCGCCGCGTACTTTATTTTTCTCAATATCGGCTGCATTGATCGCAATGACGATTTCGGCCTGATCCTTCAGCTCTTTCAGCATGGTGATCTTGGAATCCGGATGGAAGCCCGGCAGTACGCGGGACGCGTGGAAATCATCGAATAACTTTCCGCCGAATTCCAGGTAGAGCTTACCTCCGAACTGCGCGATTCGTTCACGGATATGCTCGGACTGTGTCTTCAGGTATTTGTCATTATCAAAACCGATCTTCATGCGATTCTCCTTATATAATAAGCAAACAATTTTACTGTATTACTTTAGTACAAATGATGCCGGTTTTCAATGAGATAATTTAAAAATTATCAAACCGATCAGCAGTATCTGTGCAGCGAGAATCAGCGGCACGCCGATCGTGAATTTCGCGTGTTTTGTCTTGTGTCGCAGAAGGTACATGGCAAGCAGTGCCCCGATACTGCCTCCGACGACCGCGAGCATGATCAATTGCGCCTCCGGCACCCTCCATTTGTGCCTCTGTGCTTTTTTCTTATCTGCCGCGTAGACTGAAAACGAGAGAATGTTCATGATAATAAGATAAAATATTAAGATTTTCATGGCTATAAGTATACAAAACGTGCCGGATGCGGTCAATAAAACAGACGAAAACAAAAAACACGACGGAATATTTGGATAAAATACACGAAAACCTTGATAAAATTCAGTTTTTTTAGTAGAATATATCCATAGCATGCTTGGATGAATTATGCGGAATGCATTTCCGGGCAAAATATAAAAACTTTGGGAGGTATTGCATCATGGAGGTTTACAGAACAGACAGGATCAGAAACGTCGCTATACTCGGTCACGGTGGTTCGGGAAAAACTACTCTGGTCGAGGGTATGGCATATCTTTCCGGCATGACCAGCCGGTTAGGTAAGGTTGACGACGGCAACACAGTCAGCGATTATGACAAAGAAGAGATTAAACGTAAATTCTCAATCAATACGTCCGTTGTTCCTGTAGAATGGGAAAAATGCAAAATTAATATTCTGGATACGCCGGGATTTTTCGATTTTGTAGGTGAGGCAGAAGAAGCAGCTGCAGCAGCCGATGCTGCGGTTATTGTGGTTTCCGGAAAAGCCGGCGTACAGGTCGGCACACAGAAGGCATGGGATCTCTGTGAGAGATACAACCTTCCGCGTATGTTTTTTGTTACGGCTATGGATATTGACGATGTCAGCTATCGTGATGTCGTGCAGAAACTGCAGGAGCTCTATGGCAAGAGGATCGCTCCGCTGCACATGCCGATTCGTGAAAACGGCAAATTCATCGGATACGTAAACATCGTAAAAAATAAATCTCGTCGTTATATCAACAAGAATGAGAAGGAAGAGATCGAGACGCCGGATTACGTACTGGATTATCTGGCAGAGTACCGCGATTCCCTTCTGGAATCCGTTGCGGAGTCCAGTGAGGAGATGATGGATCGTTATTTCAACGGCGAGGAATTCTCCGTTGCCGAGATCGGCGCAGCCCTTTCAGTCAATGTAGGCGACGGCAGCATGGTTCCGGTATGCATGGGTTCCCCAATCAATCTTCAGGGCGTAAAGATCCTGCTTGATGATATCGTCGGTTACTTCCCGGATCCGTCCAAGAGAGAGCGTGCCGGCCTCGACAAGAACAGTAATGATATCTTCCACGCGAACTATGACTTTACATCCGCAAAGAGCGCACAGGTATTCAAGACGATCGCGGATCCATTCCTCGGCAAATATTCGCTGATCAAGGTCTGCTCCGGTGTCATCAAGAGTGATGATGTGCTTTACAATGTTACCCGCGACACCGAGGAAAAGATCGGAAAACTCTATGTGCTTTGCGGAGCAAAACCGATCGAAGTACCGGAACTTCACGCAGGCGATATCGGTGCCATTGCCAAACTTACGAGCGCCAATACCGGTGATTCGCTCTCCACAAAGGCCCGTCCGGTCGATTACGGTCAGATCGCTCTGTCCAAACCTTATACCGCGAAGAGATATAAACCGGTTAATAAACAGGATATCGATAAGATCGCGCAGGGTCTCGCAAGACTGCAGCAGGAAGATCTTACCATGAAGGTCGTTAATGATTCCGCTATGCATCAGTCCCTGATCTACGGTATCGGCGACATGCATATCGATGTGATCACCTCGAAACTGCAGAATCGATACAAAGTCGACGTTGAACTCTCAGAGCCGAAGGTTGCTTTCCGTGAGACGATCCGCAAGACGGCGGATGTTGATTCCAAGTACAAGAAACAGTCCGGTGGTCACGGTCAGTACGGTCATGTCAAGATGCGCTTCGAGCCGTCCGGTGACATGGAGAAGCCATACGTATTCGAAGAAGAGGTCGTAGGCGGCGCGGTTCCGAAGAACTTCTTCCCGGCAGTAGAAAAAGGACTTGCAGATTCCGTTGATTCCGGCCCTCTGGCAGCATACCCGGTAGTCGGCGTGAAAGCTGTACTCTACGATGGATCTTATCATCCGGTAGATTCCTCCGAAATGGCATTCAAGACCGCAACCAGAATGGCCTTCAAGAAGGGCTTTATGGAAGCCAGCCCGGTACTCCTTGAGCCGATCGTAAACCTCAAGGTTACCGCACCGGATAAATTCACAGGTGATATCATGGGCGATCTGAACAAGCGCCGCGGCCGTGTACTCGGCATGAATCCGGATAAAAACGGCAATACGGTTATCGAGGCAGATGTTCCGCAGCTTGAACTGTACGGATATTCGAATAATCTGCGCTCCATGACGGGCGGAGCCGGCGTCTTCGAGTACGCCTTCGCAAGATATGAGCAGGCGCCGAGTGATGTACAGGCGAAACAGATCGAAACCCGCGCATCCAAGATCAAAGAGATCGAAGAGTAAGTTTTTACCTTTACGGAAAAATTCCGACGCAGCATTCAAACAGCATTACATTATCAAATCAGGCACCTTCGGACCATTGGGTTCGGAGGTGCTTTTTTCGATGCAAGATGATTCATACAGGATCTCGTACATGAACGAGATCAAAAAGATTGGTTACAAGAGGAGGGCATGTTTAGACGCCCGGGATTCGCGCCTTGACATTTATACATAGGAAAAATATAATTAAGAGAATGAGTTTTGGCCCGAAAAAGGCTTCAAATACGCTGATCAAGCGAAAGCAGGAGGATGAAAATGGCAGTTCCATTCAATCACAAAGCCATTGAGAAGAAGTGGCGTGAGAACTGGGAAAAGAATCCCGTTAATGTTAATGACGGGAAGAAACCGAAATATTATTGTCTGGATATGTTCCCGTATCCGTCAGGAAACGGACTTCATGTAGGTCACTGGAGAGGCTATGTAATCTCCGATGTATGGAGCCGCTATAAAA
>JAXJTA010000016.1:0-1799 GCA_036309825.1 Eubacterium sp.
CCCGGACATATTGCATATCAGAGATCTCCGGCGGAACGTTTTTTGCCTTTAAACGGTCCTGAAGCGTCACGATGTCGACGGCTTTTTCCTCATTGAAGAGCTCCAGCATCGCGTCAAAAATGATTCCGTACTGGTGCTGGTAGAAATCCTCGCCCGTAACGATCTCCGACGCGGCCGAAATCGCCTCACGGCTCATCAGCATGGAGCCGATGACCGACTGCTCCGCTTCTTCGCTGTGCGGCAGTATTCTTTTGATTACAGCTTCATCCATTCTGCATTTCCTTTGCTCTGTTCATCCGGCAAAAACGGATCATTTTGCCTCTTCGACAACAACGTTGAGATCGGCGGTTACCTGCGGATGCAGTTTGATGCCGACCTTGTGGCTTCCGAGTTCCTTCATCGGCCCGTCGAGCTGGATCTTTTTCTTGTCGATGTCGAAGTTCAGCTGCTTCTTTGCGGCATCCGCGATCTCCTTGGCGGATACGGAACCGAAGACCTTGCCGCCCTCTCCCACCTTGATGGATACGGTCACAGTGGAAGCCTCCACCTCTTTCTTGAAGGCTTTCGCCTCCTCCAGGATCTGCTGAGCCACCTTGTCCTCATTGGCCTTCTTGAGCTTCAGGCTGTTCAGGTTTGCCGGAGTTGCCTCAAGGCCGAGTTTTTTCGGCAGAAGCATATTTCTGGCATAGCCGTCGCTTACATTTACGATCTCTCCTTTTTTTCCGAGAGCTTTTACATCTTCCATCAAAATAACTTTCATTAAATTTCTCCTCCGTCAAGCATTTCGTCGATGACGCTCTTTAATCTGTCTCTCGCCTCATCGATACTGCATTTCAGCTGGCAGCCGGCAATATTCAGATGGCCGCCGCCGCCCATACGCTCCATGATGATCTGTACATTCACTTCATCGATGGCACGCGCGCTGATATAGATCACATTCTTGTACTCCGTCAGAACGAAAGACGCTCTGACACCGACAATATTCAGCAGCTGGTTGGCTGCCTGCGCGCCGACGATCGTCGGGCTCTTGATATAATCGCTCGGACAAACGGAAATAATAAACTGTCCGCGATACATCTCCGCGTTTTTCAGCGTCTCGCCCTTCGCGCGATAATCATTCACATCCTCACGGAACATCTTCCGTACACGTGTCACATCGGCACCGCAGCGGCGCAGGAAAGCTGCCGCTTCGAAGGTCCGCACACCGGTTTTCTGGATGAAGTTATCGGTGTCCACCTGAATGCCGGCATACATGACATCGGCTTCGATGCTGCGGATCTTCATGCCCTCCGTGAAGTATTGCAAAATCTCCGCAACCATTTCGCAGGCCGAAGAAGCATACGGCTCAATATAGGAAAGAACCGGGTCGTGAATGAACTCGTTCGCCTGTCTGTGATGATCGAGAACAACGATCGAACGCGTCTGGTACAGAAGTTCCTCACAGCCGGTATAGCTCGGCTTACTCGTATCAACGACGACCAGAAGCGTGTCATCGTCCACCATATCCTTCGCGTCATGCGTGTTCAGGAACATGCGTGGATCGTATTCCGTATCACGACGGAACATGTCGATAAACGGCTGGGTCGAGGATGTCGGCGTATCGATAACGATGTAGGCTTTCTTGCCCATCGTTCGCGACGCGCGGTAGATACCGACCGCCGCGCCGAACGCATCGACGTCGATCAGTTTGTGGCCCATGACAACGACCTTCTCTTTGCTGTCAATAAACTCCTTCAGCGCATGTGCCTTAACTCTCGCCTTGACACGTGTCGATTTTTCGACAGCCTGCGTTTTTCCGC
>JAXJTA010000017.1:0-3703 GCA_036309825.1 Eubacterium sp.
AGAATGACATATACGCCGCCTGCGAAAAGAGCTCCCAGGAAGATTCCGAAATAGCCGAAGGATGCCGCACCGATCAACGGAGAAATAAACGCGAACGAACTTCCCAGAAATACCGGACTCTTCCGCTTAGTACAAAGTACGTACAGGAGTGTACCGATACCGGCTCCGAAAAGAGCTGCCGGCTGACTCATGGTAACTTCTGTCGCGCCGCCGGTGCCGAGATTGACCAGTGTCGGAACCAGAAGCGTTGCGGCGATGATCGCAAGCAGCTGCTGGAGCGCATACACAAAGTTTTTGCGAAATGGCGGTGTCTCATTTACCTGATACACGATTCTCATGATTTGAATTTCCTCCTCATCTGCGATTAAACATTCTGCACTATATATTAATCAAATTTGCACATTTTTTCAAGAAAAAACAACAATCGCCGCGAAGTTTTCACTCCGCGGCGGCTGTTCAATCCCTGTTGCAGGCAAGGTGTTATTTTGTTTTTCAGGTCCATCTGCGTCAAATCCTGCGATCAGACTTCCGCTCTGTCGATTACAAGAGAATCCACCAGCGGTACGATCTCATCCAGATGTTTTCTGCAATAAGCGATCCTTCTCTCGCCCTCTTCCGTGCCCTTCTGGCGCTTGAGCGATCTTCTGAGCATACGTACATAACCGACGATCATGGCTTTTCTCTCCAGCTCGGCGATCTTCTCCGGATCCTCCGTACCCAGATAACGGCTTACCGTCTTCTTCCAGATCAGGCGGCAGGTCTTCTCCGGGATACCGAGGAAGCCAATCGCCTCATCATCCAGGCCCTCATCATAGCCGACATAGGCCAGATAGATCAATGCAAATTCGAAGACCGGATTGCCGGTGGAAAGCGTATCCATATCGATCAGCAGGACTTCTCCGTTCTGCATCATGACATTCTTGATATGGTAATCCCCGTGCATCATATGCATATCATCCGGAACCGCCTCGATCAGAGAACGGATCTTCGTATACTGTTCATCCGGCAGGTATCCCTTCAGGTAATCGATCCAGTCCAGAGCGACCTCTCTGCTCTTCGGCATAACACCCGGCTCGACAACGGTGTTGTGGATCTTCTTCAGAAGGTCGACGAAAAGATCCATATAATGATCCAGATTCTCCGGCTCCGCCAGAATCAGTTTCGCGAAGGATTTTGCGTTGAGAAGTTCAAATACAGAACCGTAGCTGTCTCCCACTTTTACAACATCGTACGGGATCGCCGTCGGAATACCGAGAACAAATGCCTTTCTCGCGAGTTCACGTTCTCTGTGAATATCCGGAAGGGAATCGGGATTCCTGTATACTTTGATGATCGTGTCGGGATCCAGACGATAAACCACTCCGTTAGAGCCCTCGCCGATCTTTTCGCAGCCTTCTACCGAAAGCCGTCGGTAAGCCTTCTCCACCGGCATCATCTCGGTGAAGCCGGTCATATCCAGAACCTCATATACATCCGACGATGCATTCACGATCTTCAGTTCCGGATGGGCTTTTCTGAGCCGCAGGATCACACGCAGGCCGGCACTGGAAATATAATCCAGCTTCTCGGCATCGATAAGGACCGGCGTTCCGGCATTCGCATCGGTAAGCTCCTTAATCGCAGCTTCCGCATCCGCTGCATTTGCGGAATCGATCCTTCCGGAAAGTTCGATCGTAAGTAAATTCTCTGCAGCATTTCCTTTTACATTTTCCATGTCATCAGCCTCCCGCTTCTATTATTTGTCAGTCTCGTCCCAGGTGGTCAGTTTTCTCCCGCAGTGCGGACACTTGCGGACGGTCGGATCCGGTCTGTTGATAAACGATGGACCCACCGCCTTCCGAAGCTCACCGCCGCAGTGCGGACAGTACCAGGACAGCTTCTGCAGACTGTTTACAATCAGAATAAAAACAGCAATCCATACCGCGACCAGCGGCCATGCCACCCATGATCCGGTATAAAACAGCACCGCCACAGGAATAATGAGGCCGATCCACGCAAACATGCAGATCAGCCGATAGATCGTTGCTTTTCTCCAGGTCTTAATAGCTTCCTGGATCGGTGTTGACGCTTTGCTCATTTCTATATTACCTTTCTTCCGCGGCGGAATGCTGAATCCGTCGATATTTATCGTATCATGCCTTATTATATAGTACCTTCGCTCACCGCGAAAGTCCCAGTAGTTCCGCCATCAATTCTCCGGCAGGCTCGTTCGGATTCCTGTTGAAGATATCGATTCCCCCGAGCATTGCGCCGCGATCCGCGAACGCGGGATACAGAAAGCCGAAGTCCGGTCTTCCCGCATTGTATTCCGAATCTGCCGGACCAACCGCGCAGATGATAAATTCATAGACCTCCTCGGATTCACCGAGCAGTGCTCCGTCTTTGGCCTTTGCCGGCACATCATATCTCCCGTGGAAGATAAAGCCGTATCCTTCACCCTCCGAACGGTAGTTGCCCGCAAGCTGCTCGTAAAGGACTTCCATCAGAAGGTCATTCTTCAGCCCGCATTCCCTGATGCCCCGAAGGAGCTGCTCCGGACCGCCCGGTCTGTCCGCACCGGCAGCGAAATGGTACTCCTTCAATTGATCATTCGTCCCGGCAAAAGGAATCTCCTTGGCGATTGCAAGGTTTTTCGCCTTGTCGCTGCCCGACAATTTCAAAAAGTTCACATTGAAGGTTTCGTCAACGAAGCCGTCACCGTCAAAGTAACAGCCGGCGATCCTGGTAAAGCAGCTTCGCGACGGGGTCATTCTCCGCGTAAGCTCCAGCATGTCATCCCGTTTAATCATTATAATAAATTCTCTCCGTCAGTACCAGAGTATGAGACAAAAAAATACCGGGAAGCGTTTATCAGGCTTCCCGGAAAATGGAGCATATCGGATTCGAACCGACGGCCTCCACAATGCGAAAGCGTTCCTTCATTTCTGCCAATGTCCGCAAACCCTTGCTATTACTGGCTTTCTCGGGTGTTAGTTTCCGCTAACATCCGCTATAAAAAGGGCGTTTTTCGCAAATTTGTGAATCAAATGTGAATCAAATTCACGCTTGCCGAAATAGCTTCTCTAATGTATCTGACGCCTCCCGGTCTGCTGATTCCAGCGCCTCAGAATATACATCGAGCGTTACCGACGTCCTGGAATGCCCTAGTCGGTTTGCTACAGTTCGAATATCTACGTGCTTAGTAATAAGCATCGTTGCGTTTGTGTGCCTCAAATCGTGAAGTCTTATCTCTGGAAGTTTCTTCTCTGGTTTGCTCTGTTCGTCACAATATCGATTGTAATTATAGCAGATCTCCCGGAATTTGTGACTGGGTGTATCTAAATTCATACAGGATCCATCATCCTTGATAAAAACAAAGTTTTCATCAAAATCTCGTCTGTTGCCCTTCCAATAGGTACCCAGCTTCAGCGAGAGCGCCTTTTGTTCCATCTTCCAGGATCGAAGCAGATCGAAGCACGATCCGGGGAGAGTTACCTTCCTATAACCTGCCCTTGTCTTTGGCTCTTTAATGATTTGACCTGCCGCCTTTGTTTTTGAAGCTGATTTGTTAATGTCGATCTGGTGGTTATCAAAGTCTATGTCCTTCCACTTGAGCGCTATTACTTCCCCTCTTCTCATTCCTCCATAGAGCAACACGTTAAACAATGCTACAAACTGGAGGGAAACTCTGGAGCGCTCTATATAATCGGGGACAGTATATTCC
>JAXJTA010000018.1:0-4212 GCA_036309825.1 Eubacterium sp.
AGCATAGACCGAGTGATAGCAAAGCCAGACAATCGCCGCTCCCAGCGCGGCTCCCTCCGCCGTATACCGGATCAGCTCCGGCAGCGACATCCGGTATCTGTTATAATCATCGATACGTTTCCTGCGCTTTCCTTTCGGCACCCGTACAGTTCCGGACTTATTTGTTTTTCTTCGCTCCATCATACTTCTCCAGTTTCTCCCGCCCCAGCAGCTCTTCGCACGGTTCCAGATCGCCTTCGCCGAAGCGACGGTACAGCGGACGGATCTCGGCATCATCACCGACCAGTTCCGCGATCTCCGAAACGTACCTTTTTCCGTCGGCATCCCGCTCCAGATGAACAAGGATCTCAATGCCGCTGACGATCTGACGGCGAATCACCTCCGGGGACATGGCCGCGTTTCCCATCATTACCATCGTCTCCAGGCGCACGATCATCTCCCGCGTACTGTTTGCGTGCGCCGTTCCGAGACTTCCGTCATGACCTGTATTGAGGCACATCAGAAAGTCCTCTGCCTCCTCGCCTCTGACCTCTCCGACGATGATCCGGTCCGGCCTCATTCGAAGCGCGGTCTTGATCAGGTCCCGGATCGTGATCTCCCGCACGCCTTCCAGATTGGCGCTGCGCGCCTCCAGGGTGACCAGATCATCGATTCCCTGGATCTGCAGTTCTGCCGTATCCTCGATCGTCACGATCCGCTCATCGTGCGGAATACAGGACGACAGCGCGTTGAGAAATGTTGTCTTTCCCGTCGATGTACCGCCGCCGATCAGGATCGAATACCGGGCGCGCACCAGACGCTTCAGAAAATCGGCAGCCTCTCTGCTGATGCTCCCGAGCTCGATCAGATTTTCCATCGTGATCGACTCCTCGGGAAAACGGCGAATCGTAAGTGCCGGCCCGTTCAGGGCAACCGGAGACATTACAATATTCACACGTGAACCGTCCTCCAGTCTAGCATCACAGACAGGACGCTGCTCGTTCACGACCCGGTTGCATCGCCCAGCCACCTGCTGCAGGATGTTTTCGTACCGTTCTCTGGACGGGAATGCCTTGTCCCACTTGATGAGACGGCCGTTTTTTTCATAAAAAACCGACTGATAACCATTGACCATGATCTCCGTCACCGCGGGATCATCCATCAGTTCCTGCAAAATGTCGAGGCGGCGCACCGAATAGAACAGCGTCCGACGGAGTTCTTCCTTCTGCCGCAGATTCAGGGACAGGCTGCGCCCCATCGGTCCCTGGATCTGCGCATCGATCAGATCCAGGATCTGCTCATCATCCCGTTCATCTCCATCCTCCAGCTCCCGCATCAGTTCCTTCCGGAATCTCTCCTTATCCTCCTCTGTCAGCATCCGCACAGACCTCCTCCGTCATACGGCTTCCCGGCCGCTATTCCCGCTCGCTCTTTCGAAGCGCCCGCACCAGATAGCCGGGGCGCCCGCGAAAGGCCTCCTCAAAATAGTCACTCTCTGCCGAAGGATGTTCCGGCAGCAGCATCGGTCCCCTCCGGACGCGTTCTCTCAGAGCTGCCGCCTTTCCCTGCAAAAACGCATCCGCCGTCTGTTCTTCCAGCGCTTTTTCAAGCGGATCCGAAGGTTCTGCCATCCATATCTCCGCACAGCATTCGAGAACCGCTTCCGGTGACCGGATCATAGGGCCAACGATCACGATCAGCTCCCGGTAACTGCTTGTTCGCAGCAGTTCTTCACACAATTTCCTCCACTCCGTGCCATCGACATCCGAGAGATCCTCCGGTGAGCAGGGTGCGGGAATATAGTCCAAATTCCCGATGCGGCGCACAAGGCTGTTGACACCGCAGGCGATCCCGCCCTTACCGCGACGGAAAATATACATCAGGTCACTCAGACTTCCGTTCCCGCCATACTGATCGCCGCCATAACGATTGCCACCGTATCGATCGCCACCATACCGATCGCCACCATACCGATCGCCGCCATACCGATCACCACCGTATCGATCACCACCGTATCGATCCTCGCCGGATCGGTCCGCCTTATACTGATTCCCGATTTGCTTACCCGAATCTCCTCTGATTATGTTCTCTACCCCGCCGCAGGCATCAAGGCACAGCAGTAGGACCGGACCTTTTTCCGCCCGCACTCTTCCCAGATTCACGCCAAAAACAAACCTTGCCGCTGCCGAGCCGGTGATACCGAATACCCCGGTCAGAGTACTTCCGGCTTTCACGATCGTCGCGTCATCGGTCTCTCTGTTTTCACTGTAGATGGCAAGAACGCACCGGACGATATCTCCGACCGGCTGATATTTGCCGACCGTCGGCAGCACGGATGCAGCACCGCCTTTCGAAGGATAATCGCGCTCCTCCCGTTCCTGTACAAAATCTGTTTCTGCTTTGCCGATACCTGCTATGCCGATACCGGCTATACCGGTTTCTGTTCTTCCGCTCTCTGAAAGGATGATCGTGCACCCGACCGGCTCCCCTGGCTCCGCGTCCCCGTCATACAGAGAAAATGCCAGTTTTTCCGATATGAGCAGGATCTCGATCTTCCGTTTTTCCGTAAAACGGGCGACACTCTCTGCCGATGTAAAGCCCTGTACCTCAAAGGCAAAGCTTCCCTGCCTCGCCAAATAATCCGAAAAACTTCTCACATACCCGATCTCCGGGTCGCAGATTGCAAATACATGTGCCATACAAGTCTTCCTTTCTTATCGTTCCGAAACTTCAGCACATAAGTATCCATCCATATTCATACGTATCTTTCCGACCACGTCCTCCCGATTCCGCCTGCCGCTGCACCAGACTCACAAGAAGTTGCCGCCTAACCGCAGTGTCAGAGGCCCGTTTCACGAATAGATTCCCCCTGCCCACAGCATCAGGCTCATGAAGATCGGCACGGTAAAGTGAAAATATGCCGTCTCTCTTCCGGCCCGGTCCGGTCGAATGTAAGGAACGCGCTTTTTCGTCAGAATAAAATTTTGAATGTAAGTGGATAAAAATTGCAGACGCTGCAGAAGATCTCCGCAGGTGCATAGAATATAGATAGAGATGACCGCTCCGAAGAGGAACGACCACAGAATGCATGCCAGGCATGCGTGCCAACCGGCAATGACACCGATACAGCAGAATAATTTGATATCACCCGCCCCGATCATCCGGAAGAGGTAAAGGCTTCCGAGAAGGACGATCGGAAGGAAAAAGCCCATGAGCAGATCCGGAATCGCAGAAGAAATGCCTCCCCCTCCGAAGACGCGCTCGATCACTCCGAGGATCAGCCCCGTGAGAATCCACAGGTTATCGATCTTCTCGGCAGACAGATCCATCAGGACCGCTCCCAGGCAGATGATAATCGCCAGGGAATATCCGCCAGCCACTTCATCACCGCCTTTCGATACATCGATTATAGGGTCCTCTTTTCCAAAATTCCAGTGTTGTTTTACTCATTTTGTTTTTTATGTTAAAGTAAAAAAATGCAAAGAAAATATTATGATTTTCCACTCAAAACAATCAATGCGAACGCACTGAAGGTCATTGCCTGTGCGTCCATGTTCGCAGATCACATTGCCAAGGTTTTCGGCCTGACGGAGGCGGCCGGGGGAGCCGGCATTGCGGGCCTGATCCTCTCCGGTATCCTCGGAAGGATCGCTTTTCCGCTCTTTGCGTTCATGCTCGCAGAAGGCTTTTCTCACACCAAAAACGTCCGCCGCTATCTCTGCCGCCTGTTCTTTCTGGCAGTCATCTCGGAGATTCCGTTCGATCTGGCCGAAGAAGGCAGGCTCTTTTTTCCCGGACACCAGAACACCGTCTGGACGCTTCTTCTCGGCCTGGTGATGCTGTTGGTGATCGACCGGATACGGAAGCGGGCGTCCCTTGACTACCGCCTTGCCGCACTCTGCCGCTTCGCAGTCATGATCGGTTTCGCTCTTGTTTCCCAGCTGCTCCGGTTCGATTATGCTTTCTTCGGTATCATCTGTATCGGCGTTATGGACATGCTGCGCCCGCGTATCCTGCCCGCAGGCTTCTGGGGCATCTTCTGCCTCAATCTTGACTTTCAGCCCGACCGGATCTTCGGAAGTATCACAGCCTTCCTTGCGCTCATCCCGCTTGCCCTCTACAACGGCGAAAAAGGACGGCTGAACCTCAAATATCTGTTCTACATCTTTTACCCGGCACATCTCCTGCTGCTCGGACTTCTCGCCCACGTGCTGCGGTAGCAAACTACATAGA
>JAXJTA010000019.1:0-3031 GCA_036309825.1 Eubacterium sp.
CTGCTGCTTCGACATACACGTCCGGAAAGCCCTTTCCCCGTTCAACTTCATTCGTGGTAACGACCGCATCCAGGTAATCGAGGACTCCCGTTCGCCGCAGCGCCGGGATCGCAAGTTCCGCGTCCGACGAGGTTGCCACCGCCGTCTTCTTCCCCATTGCCTTCAGCTTCTTCACAAAAGCGAGCGCCCATGGCTTCAGCTCCAGTGTATTGCTGTAGAGTTCGATCGCCATCTCGAACCATTCGCGCATCAGATCCTCCGGATCCTCATTGAGACCGAAGCGTTCGATCGTATAGGCCGCGCCGTCCCTGGCATTCATCGTGCCGATGCACTTCTGATAATCAGAGGGGAGCTCAAAGCCCCGCCTTGCGAGAAAATCGATGTCGATCTGCTTCCAGATCCAGAGCGAATCCAGAAGTGTGCCGTCCATATCGAAAATAAACCCCTGATAATCCGATAATTTCTTCATAATACCCCGGTAATAAATGAAGTCCTGCGAGTGCCGTTTGTAATTGAGTATACAAACATGTGTTCGAAATGTCAACTTGACACATAAAACAAGAGCTGCTTTCGAAAAAGCAGCTCTTGCGCAGTCGATAAGGGAATCGAACCCTTGTTTCCGCCGTGAGAGGGCGGCGTCTTAACCGCTTGACCAATCGACCATATAAAGTTTTGCAAAAAATTAGAGTCACTTATTTGAAAGCGACTCTGCGCAGTCGATAAGGGAATCGAACCCTTGTTTTCGCCGTGAGAGGGCGACGTCTTAACCGCTTGACCAATCGACCAAGTAGAACTATACCAAAGCTCTCCGGAAAAAGCAAGCACTTTTTTGAAAAATTTTTCAAGGACGTTTTTTGCGATGCAGGCAGTGCTCTCCTGTGCTATAATCAAGTCCATTCGACACGCGTTTTCGCGGAACTTTACCGGCGTTTCGACATGCCGTCATAAAGTTCCGGCCGAACCATAATATTCATAATAGTAACGGAGGTAACCATGAATAAAAAAGAAGTACTTGAGATCCGCAAACTTTTCGCCAAGGACGACTGCCGTCTCGACCGCATCGCTGCCTGCTATGTTGATGGACACAAGAATAAAGTTTTTCGCATGAAAGAAGCTTTTCTCTCCCTGCCGGATGAGGAAATGTTCAAATACACGGAGATCCTGAAGAAGGCTCTCTCCGGCACTGTCGGAAAAAATCTGCTGAACCTGGAATTCCCGCTTGCCGAAGAGGCGCCCGGCGGCCACCAGGCCGATCTGCTCGCTCTGCGCGACAGCGAGCTCAAGGATGATGCCATGATCGACAGCTTTTTCGATAAGATCGTAGAAACCTATCTCTATGCCGAAAATTATCTGATCCTGCTTGTGCACGGAAACTATGATGTTCCCGGCAAAGCATCGGACAACGCGGAGATGTTCGACTCCTCCGAATATGTATACAACTTCGTCCTCTGCTGTATCTGCCCGGTATCTCTGAACAAGGCAGGCCTTTGCTACAACGCGGAGGTCAATACCTTCGTAGACAAGGTACAGGACTGGATGCTGCAGAACCCCGAGGTCTCCTTCCTCTTCCCGGCCTTCAACGACCGGAACTCCGACATCCACAGTCTGCTCTACTACTCCAAGAATCCGGAGATCCTTCATCCGGAGATCACAGATGACCTGCTCGGCTGCACACTTCCGCTTCCGGCAAGCGACCAGCTCGACACCTTTAATACGATCATTGAAGAGACCTTCAGCAATCATTGTGATTTCGAAGTGGCAAAAACGGTCCACGAGGAATTGAACGCTCTTCTCGAGGGCAAAAAAGAAGAACCGGAACCGACTCCCCTGGAAAAAGCGGATATCCGCCGTTTCCTGGAAAGATGCGGTGCCGATTCCGAACAGATCGAGCACTTTGATGAAGTCTACGATGATGACCGACATGAAGACGTGCATCTGCTCGCCTCCAACCTTGCCAATCCGAAGAAATTCGAAGTAAAATCCCCGGATGTGAAGATCAGTGTATCCGGATCCCGCACCGACCTGATCGAGACGCGTATGATCGACGGTGTCGAATATATCATGATCCCGGTCACGGATACCGTAGAAGTAAACGGTATCAAGATCCGCGCAGGCAGATCAGATCAGGCCCAGCCTTTTGAAACCGAGAGCTAAACCATCTCTGTCCACACGTTCTGTCACATAATCGGCATGTGCCTTTAATTCATCGGCGGCGTTGCCCATGGCAACGCTGACCGCCGCGAAATCCAGCATCTCATAATCGTTCGGTCCGTCTCCGAATGCGACCGAATCTTCTCTCAACGCACCAACTGCCTCCAGAAACTTCTCCATGCCGAATCCCTTGTCATAGCCGGTAACGGTCACCTCACCGTCGGAACTTCCGTCCTGCAATTTATAGCTGGACTCCGCTACCGTGAACTCTTCCCCAAGTGCTTCCCGAATCTCTTCGATCGAAGCCTTTGCCGAGTAATAGCAGGCCTTCTCAATATCCTCGTGAGAATAGATATCATCGGATGTCTGAATCTCACCGAAGAGCTCCTTCCGTTTTTCCTTATCGACCGGATCCCCCGGGAATAATGCTCCTTCTCTCTCCATGATCTCGCGCTTCGCATAGCAGCCATTTGCTCCCTGCAGAATATAGGTTGCCTCCGTTCTCTCACAGAGATCGATCAGCTTATAGCGCATCTCCCTGGTCATGGTATGCTGATAGACGGCTTTTCCGTCGACCCGCACGTCACAGCCGGTACTGCAGACGACCCCGTCAAAGAGACCGCTGTCCATCAGAAATGAATAGATCTGGTTATGTGCCCTGCCCGTGCAGATGACCATTCTATGACCGTTGGCTCTGGCCTTTGCAAGTGCTTCTGCCGCCGAATCCGGCAGCTCTCCGTTGAAATTCGTCAATGTTCCGTCAATATCCAAAAAAACTACTTTTCTGCTCACTTTTTCACTCTCCTGACCGGTACGGCTTTCGCACGAACAGCCTCACTGAAAACCCTCTCTTCGTTCGCTTTCTTTAAGGCAGCCATGA
>JAXJTA010000020.1:0-7751 GCA_036309825.1 Eubacterium sp.
CCTATACCTTCAAGAATCTGAAGGGAACCGCGATCACGGGAACCAACACGATGTTCGAGAAAAAGGACATCGGACTCGTTCGGAAGGGCGAGGTCTGCGTGGCGACTTTTGAACAGGAGATGAACCTGCAGGGCGGCGATTATCTGCTCTCGGTAAGCTGTACCGGCTATGAGGACGGCGATTTTCATGCTTACCACCGCCTGTACGATGTAGTGAACATTACCGTAATTTCAGACAAAAATACCGTTGGATTTTATGATATGAATTCCGACACATCAGTGGAAAAGGTTATATCGATCGATGAATAATGAATCGAATGGAAACGAGGCTGCAAAATATGCCGGAAACCTTCTGTCATGGCTGAATCTCGATAAGGACAAGTCGACGGTCCTCATCGGGACCGAAAGCCTGGAGAAGGCGGGGATCATCAACCGCGGGGATTTTCTGCGCGTTCTGCAGGAAAACTGTGAGCGGCTTCCGGAGGACGGCGTGATCGTAATCGGCGTTGAAAATCCGCTTGGCATGAAATATCTGACCGGTGCGCATTTCGCGAACCGCAGCCCGTTCGACAGCCTGACCGGCGCGGATACGGGCTATACGAAGAAGACGCTGGAGGCGATCTTCCGGGAAGCCGGCTTTGACGCGCCGCAGTTTTTTTATCCCTATCCGGATCTGGATTATCCGACGGACATTTATACCGACGATTTCCTGCCGGACGGCAAGGAGTTTCGCGCGAACTCCCTCGATTTTTACGGAAAAAGAATACAGATCTTTGATGAACCACAGGCATGGCAGAAGTTTATCCGGGAAGGACTTTTCCCGGAATTCAGCAATGCCTTTCTGTGCGTTCTGAAGAAAAATAATAAGGCGGACGATCGCGTGATCTATACCCGCTTTTCCAACCAGAGAGATCCGCGGTTCTGCGTGCGCACATCGATCCATGAGAAAAGTGACGGCACCCGCTATGTAGTAAAGGCCGCAGCGACTGGGGAGGCTGCCGCGCACGTGGACAGGCTTCCTGTGATCTATGAGGATCTGACCCGGCAATACGCGGGAAGTGATCTGTCGATGGACGGACTCGAAGTCCTTGATGATCGCGCGGTCCGGCTGGAATATGTCCCGGGCAAGACGCTCGAGGAACTGTTGAACGATGATCTGCAGCGCAGCGATTACACCAGCATGCGCCTCCGGATGCAGGCGTTTTTCCGTGAGGTAGGCGCGTGCGAGGGGCAGGCTCCGTTCGAAGTGACGGAACGGTTCCGGGAGGTCTTCGGTGAGATCGACGATCCGGAATTCACGGATATTTCGCTGCCGCATTCGGACATTGACCTGATCTTTGCCAACGCGGTGCAGAGTGAGAAGGGGTGGAAGATCCTCGATTACGAGTGGACCTGCGATTTCCCCGTACCGTTCGGCTTTCTGATCTACCGCGCCGTGCATTATTACTTCTACGCAAAAACGCAGGTGCCGGAGATCGTGATCCGTGACACCTTCGAAATGTTCGGTATCACGAAGGAAAAGCATGCGATCTTCGAACGAATGGATAAGCATTTTCAGGAGTATGTTCGCGGCAATGCCAAAATGATCGCCGATATCGGCGAAGAGAACAATGCCGTATCGATCCTCCTGTCCGATGTGGAGAATTATATTCGCTGGGAGAGAAAACTTTACAGCCCGATCCTGCTGCTCGGCGGAGCGGACGGAAGCTGGGAGGAGAAGTCTCTATACGCGAAGAAAGCAGACGGAGGAATCCTTGTGACGATACCGCTGTCGGCAAGAACGGCCGTATCGCCGGCAGGAGATTCGGAACAGAAGAGAGTGATCCGCTTTATGCCGACTCTTCTTCCCGGCATCATGGGAGCTCCCACGGTGACAAACGCCGATGGAAAAGAGCTTCCCTTCACATCGAATGCCGCGACCGCGACCGGAAGAGGAAATCTGATCTTCCTTACCGGAGACGCGTATCTGGAATTTTCTGCGGGAGAAAGCGACGGTGTGATCACGATACGCTATACCTATGACTGCCTGACAGCAGCGCCACCCACACAGAACCTTCCGCTTGCGGGGATGGACCGCAACGATGCGGGACTGATCGACCGGTTCAATGATATGCCGGAGGAGCTTGTGAAGCTCCGAAGACAGAACGAAGACCTGCAAAGGGCAGCGCTTGACCGGCAGAGCCGCATCAACGAGCTGGAGGCAACGCTGAACGAGATCACACAGTCAACGACATATCGCAGTATGCAGAAGATCGCGCGAGCGGTCAATCATCTGAATAGAAAGAAATAACAGGTCGCGATAAGTTAATTTAAGGGGAAAATAAATGGATGAATTAAAAATGTTTCAGCTGGAAAATGTGCGAGTCAGCATGGATGATCCGTCCGTACTGCTCTGTTACGGCTTCTATCCGAGGGAGACGAATGAGGGGGAGATCAGCGTTATTCTCGATGGAAAAACTGTGACAGGCGAGCGCAGCCGGCAGGATGATCCGGGACTGAAGAAGCACTATCTGGTGCAGAACTTTCAGGCGGATACCAGAGATATCTGGAGCTTCCGTCTTCCGTCAAACTGGAAGACCGCACGCAAACTTCAGGTCGTGCAGAAAACAGACGAGCAGCAGGAGATCGTGAGGACTTTCCTGATGCCCGATATCCGCAATATGGCAAAGGGACCGGTAACCTTCTTCCTGGACAGCGCGAGCAGGGAAGACGATGTGCTGATTCTGAAGGGCTGGCAGGCCGATCGGCACCTGATGAATCTCTTCGTACATGACGCAGGCGGCAAAAAGCTCGACGTCGAGTGCATGAGAAGCTTCCGCGGAGATATCCGGATGGTCTTTCCGGAGATGCCGGAAGATTTCAATGCGGGTTTTGAACTGCATATCAAGAACCAGGCATCGATCACCTGGCCGCTCACGGTCGTTTTTGCCGGCAATAACGGTGTCCGTAAGAAATACGAGTTTACGAAGAATAAGATCGATCTGCTGATCAGACGCCAGCAGCCTTCCGGCAAACTGGGAATGATCTATAAGGGACTTCGTGCCGTCAAGAGAACGGGATTGAAGAATACGTTCCGTCTGGCACTGAATTACGCGCGCCATGGCAGACGTTCTACATATGAGCAGTGGATCCGCAAATATGATGTGACCGAGAGGGATCTGCAGAATCAGAAGAAGATCACCTTCCTGGAAAATCTGAAGGTCAGCATCGTCATCCCGCTGTACCGCACAAAACCGGAATTCCTGATCGAGCTGATCCGTTCCCTTCAGGCGCAGTCTTACAGCAACTGGGAGCTGTGCATGGCGGACGCGAGCGGCGAACCGTCTCCGCTTACCGCTCTTTTGACAGAAGAAAGCGAAAATGATCCGCGTGTCCGTTTTTGCACATTAAAGGAAAACGGCGGAATTTCCGAAAATACCAACGCGGCGATTGCGATGGCGACGGGTGATCTGATCGCGTTTACCGATCACGACGATCTGCTCGCACCGAACGCGATGTTCGAAGTCATCAACGCGATCCACAAGGATCCGGAGATCGATGTCCTTTATTCCGATGAGGACAAAATCGATCTGGAAGGGGCACACCGCTTCGATCCGAATTTCAAACCGGACTTTAATCAGGATCTTCTGAACAGCGTGAATTATATCTGCCATCTCTTCGTTGTTCGCAAAGAGATCATCGATAAGGTCGGCGTGCTTCGCAAAGAATTTGACGGCGCGCAGGATTATGACTTTATTTTCCGCGCGACCGAGGCGGCGAAGAAGATCCACCATATTCCGAAGATGCTCTATCACTGGAGAGCCCATCCGGATTCCACCGCGGAAAATCCGGAGAGCAAGCTGTATGCCTTCGAGGCAGGAAAGCGAGCGATCCAGGCGCATTACGAGCGCTGCGGCATTCCGGCGGAGGTCACCGATATGGCTTATTACGGGACCTATCGTTCCGTTTATCACTGGCAGGAGGAACCGCTTCTTTCCATCATGATCCCGAACAAGGATCATACCGAGGATCTGGACAAGTGTGTCCGTTCCATCCTGGAAAAATCCACCTACTCGAACTTCGAGATCCTCGTGATCGAGAATAACAGCGAAGATCCAAAGACGTTCGAGTATTACAAGAAGCTGGAGGCGGAGGATCCGCGTGTCCGCGTCGTTTACTTCAAGGGCGAGTTCAACTTCTCCCGTATCAACAACTTCGGCGCTGAGAACGCGAAGGGAGACTACCTGCTCCTTCTGAACAACGATACGGAGATGATCGCGCCGGAATCCCTGGCCGAGATGATGGGCTACGCGATGCGCGAGGATGTCGGCATCGTCGGCGCAAGGCTTTACTTCGCGGATGAGACGATCCAGCACTGCGGTGTCATCGTCGGTATTGCCGGCTTTGCCGGACATTGCTTCGTCAACCTGTCCCGCTATGATGTCGGCTATATGAACCGCATCGTTACCGCCTGTGATTATTCCGCGGTAACGGCAGCCTGCCTGCTCACAAAGCGCAGCGTCTATGAGGCGGTCGGCGGCATGACCGAGGACTTTAAGGTCGCGCTGAATGATATCGATTACTGTCTGAAGGTAAGAGAACTCGGCAAGACCGTTGTCTATGATCCGTATGCGGAATTCTACCATTACGAGTCGAAATCCCGCGGCTACGAGGTGGGTAAGGACAAGCAGTCCCGCTTTGACAAAGAGGTGCAGATGTTCCGCGATAAGTGGAAGACGTTCCTCGACGCGGGCGATCCGATGTATAACCCGAACCTCACGCTGGAGAGACTGGATTTCTCGCCGAAGGACTGAGGGTAGTTTTTTTCTGAAAATTTTTTCTCTAAGAGCAAGCAGTAAAAGCCCTGTGCGGCCGAACGAAATGATAAAGGAGTTTTACAGAATGAGTAACGGAAATATGTTCGAATATAATCCGCTGATCTCGGTCATCGTGCCGGTCTATGATGTGGATCCGAAGATCCTGCATGCCTGCATCGATTCCGTACTGAACCAGACCTATCCGAACTGGCAGCTCTGCATGACCGACGACCATTCTCCGATGAAGGAGATGGCGGAGATCCTGCATACATACGACAATGATCCCCGCTTCCGCATCTGCTACAGAACGGAGAACGGCCACATCGCGCGCGCAACGAATGACGCGATCGCCATGGCAGAGGGCGAGTTCATTTCCTTCCTTGACTGCGATGACGTGCTCTGCCCGAACGCGATCGAGGAGATGGTCCGCGAGCTGAACAGAAACCGGGAGCTGGATTTCCTCTACAGCGACGAGGACAAGCTGACCGAAGACGGAAGAGAGTACTGCTATCCCTTCTACAAGCCGGACTGGTCCCCGGACTACATGATGAATATCATGTATACCTGCCATTTCTCCATGTACAGAAGATCGATCGTCGAGAAGATCGGCGGCATCCCGTATGGTGTGGACGGCGCGCAGGATTATGCGTTCACCCTCCGCTTCACGGAGGAGACCACCAACGACCGGATCGCGCATGTGCCGAAGATCCTCTACCACTGGCGCCTCCGCGTGGGCTCCATCGCGGAGAACCCGGAAGCCAAGGAATACGCGCAGAAAGGCGTTGTTAAGGCAAAAACGGATGCGCTGGCGCGCCGCGGCCTGAAGGGCGAACTCGAATGGATCGGCGACAACTACCAGTATCGCGTCAATTATATCTGCGATCCGTGGCCGAAGGTTTCGGTTCTGATCCTTTCCAAGGATAATCCGGCGGTACTCGGACGCTGCCTGGCAAGTATCCGGGAAAAGACCGATTATGACAATTACGAGATCATTGTAGTCGATAACGGCAGCTCCGAGGCCAACAAGGCACGCTGTGAAGAACTGTGCAAAAAGTGGAATGCCGTTTACGACCATCATCCGATGAAGTTTAATTTCTCCGCGCTCTGCAACTACGCGGTGACGAAGGCGACCGGCTCTTATTATCTCTTCCTTAACGACGATACTGAGGTGAAGAACTCCGTATGGCTGAAGAGAATGGCGGGACAGGCATCACTGCCTCACGCGGGCGCTGTTGGCGCGAAGCTTCTGTATCCGGACTCGAACCGGATCCAGCATGTCGGCATCGTGAGCCTCGAGAGCGGCCCCGGACACGCGTACGGCGGAAGAGACGATTCCCAGGTCTTCGATTACGGTATCAACCGTTCCGATTACAATGTGCTTGCTGTTACCGGTGCCTGCCTGATGGTCAGTGCCGATAAATTCAAAGAGGTCGGTGGTTTTGATGAGGCTTATCCGGAGACTTACAACGATGTGGATCTCTGCATGAAGCTTGCCGAAGCCGGCTATTATAACTGCGTCCGCAACGACGCCGTTCTTGTGCACTATGAATCTGTAAGCCGCGGCGGTGACCTGCTGAGCGACGCGAAGAAATATTCGATGCAGCAGGCGTGGTTCCGCCTGTACGCTGCACATCCGGAATACTGCGGACATGATCCGTATTACAATCCGCACTACAATCAGATATCCGCGGACTACGCGATCACGGAAGCATCGATGCGTTCGATCAAAGCCGGATCTCCGGCGGGAGAGACCTTCGATGAGCCGGCACTTTCCGGCATCGACCTTGAAGGCATGGACTGCCTGGCCAACAAGAACCTTCTGTTCTCGCTGGATCAGAAACCGGGCGGCATCGGCATCATCCAGAAGCATGAGCATCTCTTCCTCGGAGGATGGATGTATCTCTTCGACGAAGATCCGTGGAACAAGCACTTTATCGCGGGCAAAAACAAATTCGGCCGTCATCTGACCGGTGACCAGGATAAGTACATCGTGCTCCTTCGTGACGGCGCACCCTGCAAAGCGGTTCCGGTAAAAGCACAGCTTCGTCCGGATCTCACGAGGATCCTGGGCTTCGCCTGCGGAAAGCCCGGCTTCACGATCGAGATGCCGACAGAAGGACTGCCGTCAGGCGAGTATGGTATCGCACTCGGTGTGATGAAGAACGGAACGCTGCATTACGCGACGACGGGCACAGGCTTCTATAAGTATGACGGTACCGTCTCCTTCCTCGAAGAAGAGACCGTTCCGGAAGAACCGCAGATCAGCATCGCTGTCTGCTGCCATAAGCCGAGTTATGTGCCGGACAACAAATATCTGAATCCGGTTCAGGTCGGCGCCGCGATCGCCGCAAAGAGACTTCCGGGCATGCAGCCCGATGACGAAGGAGAGAACATCTCCGCGAAGAACCGCAATTATTGTGAGCTGACCGCGCATTACTGGATGTGGAAGAACAAGAAGGCCGATTATTACGGTCTGTTCCATTACCGCCGCTACCTCTCATTTGCCGGTATCCAGTATCCGACAGACGATGAGGGCAGCATCAGCGAATACAGCTGTGATGCCGATACGATGGCACGCTATCATATCAATGAGACCGACATGCGCCGCGTCATCACGAAGTACGATATCATCGTTCCGGAAGCGTACAGCGTGCGGAACGGCGATGCCAATACGGCCAGAGAACTCTTTACCATCAATCACAATGCCGTTGATCTCGACAACATGATCGCGGTCATTCGCGACAAATATCCGGAATATTCCGCGACGGTGGATGAGTATATGGCAGGCAATCTGAATTACGCCTGCAACATGTTCATCATGACGGCGGAGAAATTCAATGAATACAGTGAGTTCCTCTTCGGTGTCATGGACGCGTTGGAGCCGATGACCGATCTGTCCGGGTACAGTGCGTACAATGCCCGTCTCTACGGCTTCCTGTCCGAGAGACTTCTCAGC
>JAXJTA010000021.1:0-2728 GCA_036309825.1 Eubacterium sp.
GGTCTGGACTGCTTCCAGGCAGCGAATGAAGAGGCACCTACCGACGCAAAAATCGTCGATGACGGTACGGGAAACTTTACGATCGCCGACAGTACTCAGGGTAATAAGCTTAACCGTGACCGTACCCGGCTGGCGCTGATCTCCGCAATCGAGAATACAGACAAGACGATCAATTTTGAGGAGATGAATCTCTACGAGACGCCGGATCTCAATGCGGATGATGAGCAGATGCAGCAGCAGGTTGCGAATGCCAATCAGATGCTGCAGGCGAACATCGTCTATGATTTTGTAGACAGCAAATATACCGTGGACAGCACCGTTATTCGAAGCTTCTTTGCACAGGACGATACCGGCAGCTACAGTCTCGACCGTGATAAGGTAGCGGAGTGGGTCGAGCAGATGGCATATGATACCGATACCTTTGGTCTGGCCCATCAGTTCACCACATCAACGGGACACACGATCACCCTTGCGAAAGGCGGCGATTACGGCTGGTGTATCAACCAGGAGGAGACAACCAACGATCTGGTTAGTGCGATTGAAAGCGGATTCCAGGGAAACAGGGAGCCGATCTATCTGTATCGCGCGATGGACCGTTCGTCCAATGACATCGGCGGAACCTACGTCGAGATCTGCATTACCAAGCAGGAAATGTGGTGCTACCAGAACGGACAGCTCGTTGTCGATACGCCGGTCGTTACCGGTGACCACGGTCTCGGCTGGGATACGCCGTCCGGTCATGTATATTCCATTCACGGAAAAGAGAAGGATACCGTCTTCCCGGAGACACAGACAGAGAATATTGCGTACTGGCTGCCGTTCGTTGACCAGTCCGGTATTCATGACTCCTGGTGGAGAAATGACAGTGAATACGGCGGAAATACCTATCTGACCAACGGTTCCCACGGCTGTATCAATACGCCGAAGGAAGCTGCCGGAAAGATCTTCGATGTGATGGATGTCGGTTATCCTGTCGTTGTATATTACAGCGAGGAGCAGCCGGTAGGTCCGCTTCCGACGAAGACACTGGGTGTAGACAATTAACAGACCATAAACTGCGCAGGCGGCGAGCGATCCCGGCTGCGCAGAACGTATGTTTATAGAATTTATTATCAAAACTTATTATTGAAATTTATTATTGAAATTTATTATCGGATGAAATTGAGGGTGAATAACAGATGAAAATTGTAGTATTAGCGGCGGGAACCAGCACTGAAAGAGACGTATCGATCGTATCCGGAACGGGCATTTGCAAGGCGCTCCGGGGACTCGGGCACAAAGCGATCCTGGTCGACGTTTTTTCCGGATGGAAAGAGGCGGATCCGGAAACGGCATTCGACGGTGACTTTGACGTGGATGCTCAGGCGGAGTATATCAAGGGCTTCAATGCGGGGATCGAAGAGGCGAAGAAAGAGAGACGTGAGTTCTTCGGACCGAATGTCCTGGAACTCTGCAAAAACGCCGACATCGTCTTTATGGCGCTTCACGGCTCCAACGGTGAGGACGGAAGAGTGCAGGCTGCCTTCGATCTGTTCGGTATCAAGTATACAGGCGCGGACTATGTGAGCAGCGCGATCGCCATGGACAAGGCAAGAGCGAAGCAGGTCTTCCTTGCGGAAGGCGTTCCGACACCGCGCGGCATCTCCGTATCCCGCGGCGAGACGAGAAAAACGGCTGCCGCGTTCGGCCTGGAACTTCCGGTCATCGTGAAACCCTGCTGCGGCGGTTCGAGCATCGGCGTGACGATCTGCCATACCGACGAGGATCTGGAGAAGGGACTCGCCCTGTCATTCAGCCTGGAAGAGTCGGCAGTGATCGAGGAGTTCATCGACGGTGACGAGTTCACCTGTGCCGTGATCGGTGAGAAGGCTTATCCGATCGTTGCGATCACACCGGTCGAGGGCGCTTACGATTACAAGAATAAATATACGGCAGGCGCGACGATCGAGATCTGTCCGGCGCCTCTCGATGAGGAGAAGACGAAGGAGATGCAGGCGATTGCCGTTGAGGCGGCAGCTGCTCTCGGCATCGACAGTTATGTGCGCGTGGATTTTCTCATGCGGAAATCCGACAGAAAACTGTACTGTCTGGAGGCAAATACCCTTCCCGGCATGACACCGACCAGTCTGGTTCCGCAGGAGGCGGCTGCTGTCGGTATCGACTACCCGCATCTGTGTGAACTTCTGATCGATGTATCGATGAAGAAGTACAGATAAGAAGTGAAGAAGTACAGATAATAGTACAGATAATAGTACAGATAAGTTGTACAGATAAGTTGTCAGATAAGTTGTGCAGATATGTTGTACAGATAAGTGTACGGATACGGACGTACCGATGAGACGAGCGGCAGCAATCCGATAACGGAATATTGCCGGCAGAAACCATCAAAACCGCAATGCCCTGCGGCGATGAAGAAACGAGAGAATAAGATCATGAAAAATATGACACTGGAGAATATTGCTGCCGCCTGTAACGGCGTATACTACGGTCCGGAGGAGAAGAAGAATTTCTGCATCACCTCGGTGACCATGGACAGCCGGACGATCGAAGAGGGAGGCCTTTTTGCCGCGATCGCCGGTGAGCGTGTGGATGGACACCGCTTCATTCCGCAGGTCATCGAAAACGGCGCCGGCGCTGTTCTTTCGGAGAAGCTTCCCGCCGATGCCGGTTCGGAAGGCTTTCCGACGATCGTTGTGCCCTCGACCGAAGAGGCTCTTCGAGAGATCGA
>JAXJTA010000022.1:0-6559 GCA_036309825.1 Eubacterium sp.
GGGTATCCAGCGCCTTCTCAAACTGCGCGTCCGTCTCCGCGTCGTCCCCGATCTCGACCTCGATATCCGGGGTGATGCCGACACCGTTGATGTCACGGTGAGCCGGTGTGTAATAATGGGTCGTCGTGATCTTCAGCACACTGCCGTCGGAGAGACGGTAGGAATTCTGCTCCACGCCCTTCCCGTAGGTTGTCGTTCCGATCACGGTCGCGATGCCCGCATCCTGCACGGCACCCGTGAAGATCTCCGCCGCGCTGGCCGTGTTCTCATTCACGAGCAGAACGAGCGGAATATCGATCGGGCTTTCCCCTTCGCAGTCTCGGCTTCTCTCCGGCTCTCCCTTATCCACTTCGTAGACAAGCGGTCCTTCCGGCATGAAGAGACTTAAGGTATCACAGCAGGCGTCCACAAGGCCGCCCGGATTGCCCCTCAGATCGATGATAAGGCCCTCACAGCCCTCTTCCCGTAAATTCGTATACGCTTCGCCGAACTGCTCCGCTGTGAGCCTTGTGAAGCCCGTCAGATGGATATAGCCGATCTTGTATCCGGTGTCATTGCCGTTTTCTTCATCAAGCATGATGCCGTCAGCGGATTTCGTATCGATCGCGCGTTTCGTCATGGTGACATCCACCGGATCACCCTCGCCGCCCTTGAGGACGGAAAGCACGATCTCATCGGTCTCCGACTGCTGCACAAGCGCCGAGACCTCGTCCGTTGTCAGTCCGTCGACCGTGGTCCCGTTGACCGAGAGGATCACATCACCCTTTGCCATGCCCGCTTCTTCCGCAGGCGATCCCTCGAGCACGCCGGTCAGGACGATCTCACCGGTCTCGCCATCCTGCGTGTAGATGATACCGATGCCCTTCATCTGTCCGTCATTCTGCATGGCGATCGCTTCGTACTCATCCTTTGTATAATAGGTGGAATACTTGTCGTCAAGCCCAGAGACGAGTCCCTTCAGCATCATATCGGTCTGCTGCTGTTCATCGACCTGATCGAAATATTTCCGGTCGATGATCGCTTCCATTTCTTTGACTTTCTTCAGCGTGCCCAGACTAACCGGGTCGCCGGGAGACAGGATCTGCGGAAGATTCCACCAGATGATGCCGATGACCGCAAGGATCGCCGCCATGGCGATCATGCCCGCAAGAAACGGCGCAAGGTGCTTTTTTATCTTATTGATCAGTTTTACAAAAACGTTGTGTTCTGAATTCATAGTTTTCCTGTTCTTACTATCACGATCCGCTGCCCGGGGACCACGCATGTGCTATAGCGCGCGCCCTGCTCCGGATCATATGTACACCCGCACACCCCGCCGCAGATCAAGGTCTGAATAAAAAGCCCTGCCCTTTCAACGGAAAGAGGCAGGGCCTTAAGCGCATCGATTATACTTTCAGATGTTTGTGAATAGCCGCAAGGGATCCGATCAGCGCAATGCCTACGCCGAGCACAAGTCCTGTCGGCAGGAGCAGTCTGTATACCTGGTTTACAGGGAGCAGACCGTTCATAAAGTTTTCCAGAATACTGAACCGTGTAAGAATATAGTTTACAGCGGAATTGTACAGGAAATAAATAACGACCAGCGGAATGGCCGCTCCGACCAGTCCGATGATGATACCTTCCAGAATGAACGGCAGACGTACGAAGGAGTTCGTCGCACCGATCAATTTCATAATGCTGATCTCTTCCCGTCTGACGTTGATACCGACGCTGACCGTATTGTTGATCAGGAACGCGGATACAACGAGCAGGATCAGGATAATGATGATCGAAACGGTTGCAATCAGCCGGTTCATCGTCGACAGTGTCGAGGATGCCTGCTGCGACTGGTTGACCTGACGGACACCGTCCATCGCCTCAATAAAGGATACGAGCTCGCTCTGCTGCTCGATCTTGTTCGGATATACTTCATAGTGTGCGGAGTTCGCCAGCGGGTTGTCGTTATTGTTTTTCCAGCCCTCGGCAGCCTTCTCGTTGCCCTTGAAATATTTCTCGGAGAAGCTCTCCCACGCTTCGTCGGCGGAGACGTAACGGATCTCCTTGACGAGGTCGGTACGGTTGCTGATCTGCGCGCCGATGGAATCGATCGTTGCCTGATCGGTACCCTCTTCGAAGAATACGGTGATGCCGACATTGGTCTCCACGTTCTTCAGAACGTAAGAGAAGTTCGTAACGATCGAGAAAAACAGTCCGAAGATAAAAATACATGCTGCCATGGTGGCAATGGACGCGATCGAGAACATCTTGTTTCTCGCGATGTTCTTGATACCCTGTCCTGCGTTATAAGTAATTGATCTAATCTTCAACGTAGCCACCCTCTTTTTCGTCACTTACAATGACGCCTTTCCGTAACCTGATAACACGCTTTTTCATCTTGTTTACGATCTCGCGGTTATGGGTTACAACAAGAACGGTCGTGCCGCGCTGGTTGATCTCCTCGAGCAGATGCATGATCTCCTCGGAGTTCTTCGGGTCAAGGTTACCCGTCGGCTCATCGGCAAGAAGGAGATCCGGTCTGTTGACCAGTGCTCTTGCGAGAGCTACTCGCTGCTGCTCACCACCCGAAAGCTCCTTCGGATTGGAGCGATACTTATTTGCCAGACCTACAAGGGTGAGCACCTCCGGTACTCTCTTCTTGATGATGCGGTTCGGCTTTTCGATAACACGCTGTGCGAATGCGACGTTCTCGTATACATTTCTGTCCTTCAGCAGACGGAAATTCTGGAACACGACGCCGATTCCACGACGATACTTGGCAATTCTGCCGCCCTTCAGCTTGGAAAGATCTTTGCCGTTAACTTTGATCTTGCCGGATGTAGGATTCAGTTCCTTAAGAAGGAGACCGATCAGAGTGGATTTACCCGATCCGCTGTTACCTACAATGAATACAAATTCCCCTTTTTCAATGTTCAAAGATACATTGTCGATCGCGGGCTGTGTGCCTTTGTCATATATCTTTGTGACATTTTCGAGTGTAATCATTAACTCCCTAATTCCTCCTGTTCTGTCCGGAGGCTCTCCCCTTCGTGACTTGTCACCGCCTTATACGCGAATGATCAATAGTCAAGAGTCTCCATATACTTCATATACTTCACGACCATCAGCGCGATCTTGAAGGTGATCGCATCTTCGAATACACGAAGATCAAGGCCGGTGCTCTTCTGAAGCTTATCCAGCCGGTATACGAGCGTATTCCGGTGAATATACAACTGACGGGATGTTTCGGAAACATTGAGGTTATTCTCGAAAAACTTATTGATCGTAACCAGAGTCTCTTCATCGAAATCATCCGGTGATTTCTCGGCGAAAATCTCCTTGATGAACATTTTGCACAGCGGGATCGGCAGCTGATAGATCAATCGTCCGATACCGAGCGAGCTGTAAGCGATCACATCTCTTCCGTCGAAGAAGATCCTGCCGACATCGAGCGCCATTCTCGCCTCCTTGTAGGAACGGGATACGTCCTTGAGTTCTCTGACGATCGTTCCGTAAGCGATATGCGTGTCGCTGTTCTGATCTCTGCCCACTACATCCAGGACGGATTCGGCAAACTTGTCTGCCTGCGCATAGTCATCATCCGGTCCGAGTTCCTTGACGATGATGATGCTCTTCTCATCGATGGCTGTAATGAAATCGCCCGTTTTTCCGGCAAACATATTCTTCACATTCTCGATCGTTCCCTGATCCTTGTCCGGGGACGTCTCCAGAATGTAGACAACTCTGCGCGCGTTGGATGCGATGTGCAGTTTCTTCGCGCGGTTGTATACGTCAACCAGAAGCAGATTATCCAGAAGAAGATTCTTGATAAAGTTATCCTTATCGAATCTCTCCTTGTACGCCGTTAACAGACTCTGCAGCTGAAAAGTGGCCATCTTGCCGACAAGCAGACTTTCATCGCCGGAACCCTTCGCGAGAAGAATATACTCCAGCTGATGTTCGTCATACACTTTGAAAAACTGGACATTCCGGATCGTCTGGGAATCAGCCTGGGACTGTCCAAAGTTTACGATATCTCCCTTCACCGCTTCCGGTTCGGAAGATGTTGCCGCGAGGAGCTTTCCTTCTACATCGCAGATGGCAAACTCCATCTTGGAGATGGTCTTTAATCCTTCAATTGTACTTTGCAGAATCTGATTTGAAATCATTGCTAATCCTCTTTCCTGTTAAAAGCCGTACACGTTGAAAATGCATAGCCTATTTTACACAACGAAATAAAAATAACACTTTCATTTTAATATAAAATGCACAAAAAGGAAAGAGAAAAAACGTAAAAAAAGGACTGCACCGATGTAGTGTAGCCCTTTTCTCACTATTTTGCAATATCTTTCCGCAATATTTCTGTAAAACTATCGTAAAATATCGACGAATCTTACACTTCGAAGAGCAGATCGCCGTAGGACGGCATCGGCCATACGGACTTGTCGACCATTGTTTCGAGCGCGTCGACCGGACGGCGAAGCGCTTTCATAGCCGGAACGATGTTCTTGCGATAGAACATTGCCTGCTCCTTGCCGCGCGTCATGGCATCCGCTTCGTTATCCAGGCGGATCAGCTCCGCAAGTGCGGTCGCCGTCTCTTCCAGAAGGGCGCTGATCTCTTTCAGGAGGTCGCTCTGAACGGATACCGCATCGACTCCGGCCGCCTTGATCGCATTGATCGTCTGCGCAAGCTCACCCGTGTAACGGATGACCGCCGGAACGATCTGCTTGCTCGCGATGTTGATCATGGATTTTGCCTCGATATTTACGGTCTTGGCATAGGTCTCGTATTTGACCTCGGCTCTGGACTGAAGTTCTACCTCGGAAAGTACATGGAACTTCCGGTACATTTCGATGGTCTCCGGCTTGAGCAGCTGATCGATCGCATCTACCATGCAGGTGATGTTCGGAAGGCCGCGGCGCTCCGCTTCTTCCACCCACTTGTCGGAATAGCCGTCACCGCTGAAGATGATCCGGCTGTGCTCGCTCAGGTTCTTCTTGATGAGATCATGGACCGCATCGGCGAAGTTCTCAGCGCCTTCAAGCTGATCGCAGGCATCGCAGAAGGCTTCTGCCACGATCGTATTGAGTACGACATTCGGCTCCGCGATGGAATCGCTCGAACCCGGCATACGGAACTCGAATTTGTTTCCGTTGAACGCAAAGGGTGAGGTTCTGTTGCGGTCTGTCGCGTCGCGGTACAGATCCGGAAGGCTGGATACGCCGGTCTTCAGGACATCGCCTCTCTGGGAACTTGTCGCCATACCGGTGCTTACGAGCTGATCGACAACATCCTCGAGCTGTCCGCCGAGGAATACGGAAATGATCGCCGGCGGTGCCTCGTTGCCGCCCAGACGGGAATCGTTGCCCGGGTTGGACGCGGATTCGCGGAGAAGTCCGGCATGAACGTCAACAGCTTTGATGATGCAGGACAGCACGAGCAGGAACTGAATGTTCTCGTGCGGCGTTTTTCCCGGCTCCAGAAGGTTGATGCCGTCATCGGTCGTGAGTGACCAGTTGTCGTGCTTACCGGAACCGTTGACACCGTCGAACGGCTTCTCGTGAAGCAGGCATTTGAGACCGTGCTGGGAAGCCACCCTCTTCAGCGTCTGCATAACGAGCTGGTTTGTATCGGTTGCCACGTTGCACTGCGAATAGATGACCGCCAGCTCATGCTGCGCCGGAGCAACCTCGTTGTGCTTTGTCTTTGCCGTTACGCCCATCTTCCACAGTTCGACATCAACATCCTTCATAAAGGACGCGATCTTCTGACGGATCGTTCCGAAGTAATGGTCATCCATCTCCTGACCCTTGGCCGGCATGGAGCCGAACAGTGTGCGGCCGGTATATACCAGATCTTTTCTCTTCTTGAATTTATCGGCATCTACAAGGAAATACTCCTGCTCCGCGCCGACGGACGGTGTGACCTTCCGTGATGTGGTATTGCCGAAGAGTCTGATTAGGCGGACAGCCTGCTTGTCGATTGCTTCCATGGAACGAAGGAGCGGTGTCTTCTGGTCGAGAGCTTCGCCCGTGTAGGAACAGAAAGCGGTCGGAATGCAGAGCGTGCCGCCTCCCTTATCCTGTCTGACAAACGCCGGAGACGTGCAGTCCCATGCGGTATAGCCGCGTGCCTCAAAGGTAGCGCGCAGGCCGCCGGACGGGAACGAGGATGCATCCGGTTCTCCCTTGATCAGTTCCTTGCCGGAAAAGCTCATCAGAACTTTGCCGGACGGAAGCGGGGATGTGATAAAGGAATCATGCTTTTCAGCGGAAACACCGGTGAGCGGCGTAAACCAGTGGGTGTAATGTGTGGCACCCTTTTCGATCGCCCACTCTTTCATCTCATGCGCGATGACATCCGCCGTAGCCAGATCCAGGTCTCCGCCCTCGTTGATGATCGTTTTCAATTTGGAGTAAACTTTCTTCGGCAGGCGCTGCTGCATGACACTGTCATTAAAAACATTCTCGCCGAAAATCTCCGTTACGTTTACGAAATCTCCCATACTAAATGCCGGCTGAACCGGCCCTCCTTAATGATAAAGGACAAGGGCGCCCGTATCGGGCACCCTTGTCTTACC
>JAXJTA010000023.1:0-7087 GCA_036309825.1 Eubacterium sp.
CCACAGCTTCTGGCTGCGCCTGCAGGATGATGACACGGACAGAAATGACCCCGAGCAGGATCAGAATCCGCCGCCGGCACCAAGGCGAAAACCGCCGGAGGAGCAGGAGGATGACTGGAAGAAAAACGCGAAAAGGATGCAGATCGAACTGGAGACCTTCGGCCATGAAAGATCCGATGAGACGGGAAATCTGGAGAGAGTCCTTTCCTTTGAGAACAAGAAGAGAGATGACTTCCGTGAGTATCTTCGCCGCTTTGCGGTCATCCGCGAGGAGTCGCACATCGATCCGGATTCCTTCGATTACGGTTTTTACAATTACGGCATGGAACTCTACGGCAACATGCCGCTGATGGAAGAAAACGAGTATCGCGAAGCGAAGAAGATCGAGGAACTGATCATTGCGATCGACACCTCCGCCTCCTGTCAGGCAACGCTGGTGCAGAAGTTTTTGAACGATACCGCATCGATTCTGGAGAGCGAAGAAACGTTTTTTCACCGGGTCAATGTGCACATTATCGAATGCGATGATCAGGTACAGAATGATCTGCGGCTGACCGATGTCGGCGAGATCCGCAGGTACGCGAAGGGGTTCACGCTGCACGGCGGCATGGGCACGGATTTCCGGCCGGTCTTCGAATATATTGAGCGCTGTCAGCGGGACGGGCAGCTGACACACTTGAAAGGCCTGCTGTACTTCACGGACGGCTTCGGGATCTATCCGGAGAAACCGACAAAATACGACACGGCATTTGTTTTTCAAAGCGACGAAGAGATGAACGACAGGGACGTGCCCGACTGGGCAATGAAGCTGTATGTATATCACGACCGACACATAAGTGAGGACACACGATGAATATCAAGGAAGCGAAAGAGGAAATTATCAATACGGTCGAGGCCTATCTGAAGAAGGACGACACGGGGGCGTATGAGATCCCGATCGAGCGGCAGCGGCCGGTCCTTCTCATGGGCCCGCCCGGAATCGGCAAGACGGCGATCATGGAGCAGGTGGCCTCCGAGCTGCACATTAACCTGGTATCCTACACGATCACGCATCACACGAGGCAGAGCGCGATCGGTCTGCCCTTTATTTCACACAAAAACTATGACGGCAGGGAGTACGCCGTGACGGAATATACGATGAGTGAGATCGTCGCGTCGATCTACGACCGCATCGAAAAGTCGGGAATCCATGAAGGAATCCTTTTTCTCGATGAGATCAACTGCGTTTCCGAGACACTGGCGCCGACGATGCTGCAGTTCCTGCAGTACAAAACGTTCGGTACGCATCGTGTGCCCGACGGTTTTGTCATCGTGACGGCCGGAAATCCGCCGCAGTACAACAAGTCGGTGCGCGACCTCGATATCGTAACGCTCGACCGCGTGAAGCGGATCAATATCGACGCGGATTTCGACTGCTGGAAGGAATATGCGTACAAGGCGGGCGTGCACGGCTCGATCCTTGCGTATCTGGAGATCAAGAAGGACAAGTTTTATTCCGTGAAGAACACGATGGACGGCGCGCGCTTCGTGACGGCGCGAGGCTGGGAGGATCTCTCCCGCATCATCCGTGTCTATGAGGAACTGGGAAAAACGGTCTCTAAATCGCTGACGGAGCAGTATTTGCAGGATGATGAGACGGCCGAGGATTTCGCGGCCTATTATGAATTGTACCGGAAGTACCGCACCGTTTACCGGATTCCGGAGATCCTCGAAGGAACGGCAGCTTTCGATGAGAAACAGATCAGGACGGCACCGTTCGATGAGAAGCTGAGTCTGATCAGTCTGCTGATCGACGCGCTGAACGGCGAGTTCCGCGAGTACGCGGAGGATCTGGAGCTGCAGAAGGAGATCTACGAGTTCTGCAGGAAGATGCGGGAAACTGCGGCGGGAAATCCGATGAACGGTGCCGGGAACGCCGGACTTTCCCGCAGCGGCGGAATAGTGTATACTTGTGCCTTGAGTGAACTCGACAGAGAAAAGGAATTGCTGCGTGAGCAGACGGAAGCGCATCTTCTCGATCGTGCTGCGCTTCGCGCATCCCGCAGGAAGATCGCGGCTCTCACCGAGGCAGTGCAGCTGCTGAAAGAGAAGCAGGCAGGCGAGTGCGATGCGGCGGCGGAGTTTGCGATTCTCAAGGATTGGTTCACGAAACGGGAGGCAGACCGTCGCGCCCGCGCGGAAAAAGCAGGAGAGCACCTGACAAATAGTTTTTCTTTCCTGGCAGAGGTATTCGGAGAAGGACAGGAAATGGTCATCTTCCTTACCGAGCTGGCAGCGGGCTACTACAGCCTGAAGTATGTCAGCGATTGCGGAAACGAAGCTTACTATAAGTACAATAAACTTCTTCTTCTGAAAGACAGAAGATCCGATCTGCGGGCCGAGATCGACCGGATGCTGCGGCTGTAAGTCCGTGGTGTGCCGCCGGCGCCGCAGGAGCATATGGGAATGCCGCGCAAGACCGTCCAGCCGCCGACGCGCAGGATCAGGCAGTAAGGACATTCGTGACCCGGGAACGCCGCCGGCGCAGGCAGGATCATGCCGCACCGCTTAGACAATTACGAAATTACGAGGAGACATTACGTGGATATTTTTAAACAGATCGCAGAGGAACTGAAGGTACGCCCGGCACAGGTCGAGGCAGCGGTAAAACTGATCGACGAGGGCAGTACGGTCCCGTTCATCGCGCGTTACCGCAAAGAGGTCACGGGCTCTCTGGATGACGAACAGCTTCGTGCGCTTTCCGAGCGCCTCACCTACCTGAGAAATCTGGAGGAGAGAAAAGCCGCGGTGCGTTCTTCCATTGAGGAGCAGGGCAAGATGACGAAGGAGCTTTCTGATGCCATCGACAAGGCAGAGACGATGGTCGCGCTCGAGGATATCTACCGTCCGTACAAGCAGAAGCGCCGCACCCGCGCGACGATCGCGAAAGAGAAAGGTCTGGAGCCGCTTGCCGAACTGATTCTGGCGCAGGAGACGACACGGCCGCTCGAAGAGGACGCGTCAGCTTACATCTCCGAAGAGAAGGGCGTGGCATCCGCAGCGGAGGCAATTGCCGGAGCGGAGGATATTATCGCCGAGATGATTTCCGACAACGCCGAGTACCGCGAGGGCATCCGTAATCACACCAGAAACACGGGGCGCCTCGTTTCGAAGGCAAAGGATCCGAAGGAAAAATCTGTCTACGAGATGTATTACGACTTTGAGGAGCCGGTCGCGAAGATCGCCGGTCACCGCGTCCTTGCCATTAACCGCGGCGAGAAGGAGAAGCTTCTTACCGTCACGATCGATGTGGATCAGGAGAAGATCTACCGCTTCCTCGGTCATTACATCATCAAGAGAGACAACAAATATACGATGCCGGTTCTGGTCGCAACGATCATGGATGCCTACAAGCGTCTGATCGGACCTGCCATCGAGCGTGAGATTCGAAGCGAGCTGACCGAGGCCGCCGAAGACGGTGCGATCAAAGTTTTTGATAAAAACCTCGCCCAGCTTCTGATGCAGCCGCCGATCGCGGGGGAGGTCGTTCTCGGCTGGGATCCCGGCTACCGCAACGGCTGTAAGCTCGCCGTTGTCGACGAGACCGGCAAGATCCTCGACACGACCATTGTCTACCCGACAGCACCGACCACGCCGGCGAAGATCGCCGCGGCAAAGGATACGGTGAAAAAACTGATCCGCAAGCATCACGTCACGCTGATCTCCTGCGGCAACGGCACCGCGTCCCGCGAGTCCGAGCAGCTGATCGTCGAGATCATCAAAGAGATCCCGGAGAAGGTGCAGTACGTGATCACGAGCGAGGCCGGCGCGTCCGTTTATTCCGCAAGCAAGCTGGCGGCGGAGGAACTGCCGGATTATACCGTCGAGCAGCGAAGCGCCGCATCGATCGCGCGCCGCGTACAGGACCCGCTCGCGGAACTGGTCAAGATCGACCCGAAGTCGATCGGTGTCGGCCAGTATCAGCATGATATGAACCAGAAAAAACTTTCCGACGCGCTTTCCGGCATTGTCGAGGACTGCGTAAACCATGTCGGTGTCGACCTGAATACGGCATCCGCGCCGCTCATGGAGTATATTTCCGGAATTTCCAAGCCGATCGCGAAAAACATCGTCGCCTATCGTGAGGCGAACGGCCGCTTCAAATCGAGAAGAGATCTGCTGAAGGTTCCGAAGCTGGGACCGAAGGCCTTCGAGCAGTGCGCGGGCTTCATGCGTATCGCCGGCGGCAAAAATCCGCTGGACAATACGGGCGTGCATCCGGAGAGCTACAAGGCCGCCGAGGCACTTTTGGAGATGGAGGGCATCGACAAGAAGACGCTTTCCGGCAGCACACAGATCCGCGTAAAGGATTACGCGAAGACCGCGGAAGAACTGGGCATCGGAGAACCGACCCTTCGGGATATCGTCAAAGAATTGCAGCGCCCGGGCCGCGACCCGCGTGAAGACATGCCGAAGCCGGTCCTTCGAAGCGACGTTCTGGATATGAAGGATCTCAAAGAGGGCATGATCCTGAAGGGAACAGTCCGCAACGTCATAGACTTCGGTGCGTTCGTCGATATCGGCGTGCATCACGACGGACTTGTACATATTTCACAGATGACAAACAAGAAATTCATCAAACATCCGCTTGAGGTCGTAAGCGTCGGAGATGTAGTGGAGGTCAAAGTCATCAGCGTCGATCTGCAGAAAAACAGGATCGGCCTGTCGATGATCCTCTGAGAAGTTTGCAAAGGTAGTTTTTAAATAGGGAGGGCATTTGTAATGAATGCATTGGATGAAAGAATTCTTACCATCATTGAGAAAAACAGCCGCATCGATGTAGCGGAATTGTCGGTGCTCCTAGGCACCACGGAGATCGAGATCGTGAACGCGCTCCAGAAAATGGAAGAGGAGGGCATCATCTGCGGTTATCACACCATGATCGACTGGGACAAGACCGGCATCGAGAAAGTGACTGCTCTGATCGAGGTGCGCGTCACACCGCAGCGCGGCAAGGGCTTCGATGACATCGCCGAGCGTATCTACAAATACCCGGAGGTCAACTCCGTCTACCTGATCTCCGGCGGCTATGATCTGATGGTCACCCTTGAGGGAAAAACACTGCGAGAGGTCTCCGGTTTTGTTACAAATAAACTGTCGACTCTGGATACGGTCATCAGCACAGCGACCCATTTCATCCTGAAGAAATATAAGGATCACGGAACGATCATGGCTGTAAAGCCGGAGGATACCCGTGAACGGATCACGCTGTAAGCGCCGGCACACGTACGCAAATGCGCGGATCACTCTGTAAGCACCGGCACGTATACGCAAATGCACGGATACACTTGTAAGCGCCGGCACGCATACGCAAGTGCGCGGATCACACTGTAAGCGCCGGCACACGTACGCAAATGCGCGGATCACTCTGTAAGCGCCGGCAAACGTACGCAAGTGCGCGGATCACACTGTAAGCGCCGGCACGCATACGCAAGTGCATGTATCAAACTGTAAGGAGGCTGCGAATGAGCAGTGAAAATATGGAATCGAAGGCTGATTTGAAGAAACGGGAGGATCGCTCTCCCGAGGAGATGCTCTCGGATAAAGTTGTTGTCATGAAACCCTCCGGGATCAGAAAGTTTTTTGATCTGGTCAGCGAAATGGAGGACGCGATCTCGCTGGGCGTCGGCGAACCGGATTTCGATACGCCGTGGCATATCAGGGATGAAGGCATTTATTCTCTGGAAAAGGGAAGAACATTCTACACGTCCAACGCAGGTCTGAAGGAACTCCGCGTGGAGATCGCGAAATATATGAAGCGCTCCCAGGGTGTGGAGTATGATCCGCTCTCGGAAGTTCTTGTTACGGTCGGCGGTTCCGAGGCGATCGACTTGATGTTTCGCGCGATGATCAATTCGGGTGACGAGGTTCTGATCCCGCAGCCGGCGTATGTTTCGTATGTTCCGTGCGCGGCTCTGGCTGATGCGACGCCGGTCATCATTAACCTGAAGGCAGAGAATGAGTTCCGCCTGACACCGGAAGAACTGCAAGCCGCGATCACGCCGAAGACGAAGATTCTCGTTCTTCCTTTCCCGAACAATCCGACCGGAGCGATCATGCGGAAGGAGGATCTGGAAGCGATCCGCGATATCATCATTGAAAACAATATTTACGTACTTTCCGATGAAATTTACAGTGAGCTGACCTATGCGGGCAAACATGTTTCCATTGCATCTCTTCCGGGAATGCGCGACCGGACCGTCGTGGTCAATGGTTTTTCTAAGGCATACGCGATGACAGGCTGGCGCATGGGCTATGCCTGCGGACCGGCCTTTCTGATCAGGCAGATGACCAAGATCCATCAGTTTGCGATCATGTGCGCGCCGACCACCAGCCAGTATGCAGGTGTGGAGGCGCTTCGAAACGGCGACGAGGATGTCCGCGTGATGCGGGAATCCTACAATGAGCGCCGCCGCTTTGTTCTTCATATGCTTGATGAAATGGGAATTCCCTGTTTCGAGCCGCTCGGCGCGTTTTATGTATTCCCGTGCATTAAGGAATTTGGCATGACGAGCGAAGAATTTGCCGAAACACTTCTTCGTGAAGAGAAAGTGGCTATCGTCCCCGGCACCGCCTTCGGTGACTGCGGGGAAGGCTATCTCCGACTCTCCTACGCATACTCCATCGAAAATCTCAGGGAAGCTTTGACCCGCCTGGGAAGATTCGTGGAGAGACGGAGGGGATAAGGGAAGAACCGAATCAGATTCTAATTGAGCATTTGATCACGATTCAATCCATATCATAAATCATATCGTATTTCGTATCGTATTTCTTATTAATTCTTAATACTAATCAAGAAACGATCATTAGATCACATTCTTTCCGTTGTTCCGGCGTCAAAATTGGCGCCGGGCAATAAAATCAGCATGAACAAGTAAATTTATTGCCAGAGCCGGCAGTGGATGTCTCCCCAGGCAATAAAACAAGCAAGATCAAGAGAATTTATTGCCAGAGCCGGCAGTGGATGACACTCCGGGCAATAAAACAAGCAAGATTAAATGAATTTATTGCCAGAGCCGGCAGAGGATGCCTCCCCGGGCAATAAAAC
>JAXJTA010000024.1:0-1734 GCA_036309825.1 Eubacterium sp.
ACGGTCGAGATCTGTGAGTTCTTTGACGCGAATCCATATCAGATCATGTCGAGCGGTTCGATGCTGATGGTCACCGCGGACGGCGAGAAACTGGTCCGTGAGCTGGAAGCAGCCGGCATTCACGGAACCGTTGTGGGACGTACCACGAGCAATAACGACAAGATCCTGCGAAACGGCGAAGAAGTCCGCTACCTGGACAAGCCGCAGCCGGATGAACTGTACAAGGCACTGGAGAAGTAAGATGGCGCATATCAATATTGTTCTTCATGAGCCGGAGATCCCGGCAAATACAGGAAATATCGGACGCACCTGCGTGGCAGCGGGAGCGAGCCTGCACCTGATCGAGCCACTTGGCTTCCGCCTGAATGAGAAAGCGATCCGGCGGGCCGGCATGGATTACTGGGAACATCTGGATGTGCACCGGTACATCGACTACGCGGATTTTCTGGAACAGAATCCCGGTGCGAAGATCTATTACGCGACAACGAAGGCGCCGCAGAAATATACGGATGTGAATTTTGAGGATGAGTGTTTCATCATGTTCGGAAAGGAGAGTGCGGGCATCCCGGAGGATATACTCTACGAGAACCAGGCAACGGCGATCCGCATTCCGATGCTCGATGAGATCCGCTCATTGAACCTCAGCAACTCCGTTGCGATCGTTCTGTACGAAGCGCTGCGGCAGCATGATTTCGACCACATGCAGATCGAAGGGAAACTTCGGACGCATGAGTGGCGGTAGAGGAAAAGATCGATCGAAGCTCTGCCGGTTTTGTGTAACCATATTCATTCTGATTCTACGCTTTATTCATCCACGTCTTCCTGTTCGGCTGCCTGCAGAGAGAAGGCGAATTCGGTGCCGACGCCTTCGGTACTGACAACGGTGATCGTCTGCTTGTGCTGGTTAATGATCTCACGAACGATCGAGAGACCGAGGCCGTTTCCTTTGCGCTCACGGCCGCGGGAAGCATCGGTCTTGTAGAAGCGCTCCCAGATCTTGTTCAGTGAAGCACGCGGAATACCGACGCCGTGATCCTTGACGGAGATGTAAACCTTCTCGTGGCGAAGTTCGGTATTGACCTCGATATAGGAGTTGTCCCGGCTGAATTTCAGCGCGTTGTCGATCAGATTGTAGAGGACCTGCTGGATCTTTTCCAGATCTGCGTTGACATAGAGACTTTCGCCGGTGAGCGTCAGACGGATGGACATCTTCCTTGAGGTGCAGATGCCCTCGAAGGCAGCTGCGGTCTTGCGGATGACATCGTTGATGTCAAAGCGTGTTATCACAAGGTTGTTTTTCTTTTCATCCATCGAATTCAGGGTCAGGATGCCGTTCGTCAGCTTCGTCAGACGTTCGGTTTCCGATAAAACGATGCGCAGATATTTTTCCTGCATTTCCGGCGGAATCGTTCCGTCAAGCATCGCTTCCACGAAGCCTTTGATCGAAGTCAGAGGAGAGCGGAAGTCATGCGAAACATTGGCAATGAAATTGCGCTGGTAAATGCTGCTTTTATTCAGTTCATCGGACATGTAATTCAGCGAAGCGGCGAGGCGGCCCATCTCATCGGAGGAGTTGACGGCAATGTTGTGCGTCAGATCGCCGGCTGCGTATTTCTTTGTTCCCTCGCTGATCTTCTTCAGAGGCCGGAGGACCATCGTATACAGGAGCACCGGAATGACAAGAGCGAACGCGAACAGGATCAGCGCGAGGATGTGCGCAACGCCGAGAAGATC
>JAXJTA010000025.1:0-2078 GCA_036309825.1 Eubacterium sp.
CATCCGGACAGCATCTACATCGGCGGCGGCACACCGACATCGATCACGGCGGGTCAGCTTCGGCGCGTCCTGCAGCTGATCGAAGACCGCTTCGACACGAAGCATGTCGAGGAATATACCGTTGAAGCGGGACGCCCCGACACGATCACGGAGGAGAAGCTCCGCGTGATGCGTGAATTTCCGGTCACCCGTATTTCCGTAAATCCGCAGACGATGAACCAGAAAACGCTCGATCTGATCGGCAGAAGACATACCGTCGAGGACGCGATCGAAAAGTTCAGGATGGCGAGAGCGCTCGGCTTTGACAATATCAATATGGACCTGATCATCGGCCTTCCGGGCGAGGGCCGGGACGAAGTGGAGCACACGCTCGAAGAGATCGGTAAGCTCGACCCCGACAGCCTGACGATCCATTCGCTCGCGTTAAAGAGAGCGACGCGGCTCAACCTCTTTAAGGAGCAGTACGAGCCGATCTCCTTTGAGAATTCCGAGAGCATCATGGAGAGCACCGAACGCGCGGCAAGAGCGATGGGCATGGCGCCTTACTATCTGTACCGCCAGAAAAATATGGCCGGCAACTTTGAAAATGTAGGCTATGCGAAACCGGGCAAAGAGGGTGTGTACAACATTCTCATCATGGAAGAAAAACAGACGATTATGGCAGCGGGATCCGGCGCCTCCACGAAGTTTGTGTTTGACGGTGGCAGAAGGATCGAACGCGCAGAGAACGTAAAGGATCTGAAGGGATACATCGAGAGGATCGATGAGATGATGGCCCGGAAGAAGTATGGCATTGACCGCTATCTTAACGGAAATACGAGCAATGACGAAGACTAAGAAGAAAGACACAACAAAAAATACAGATAAGAGTACCGACGCGAAGAAGGCAGCCGGAAAGCAGAATCCCGCAAAGAAAAAAGGCGGCGCGAAGAAGTCCGGCGGCGTAAAGAAAACCGGCGGAAGGAAAAAGGCAGCGGAAGAAAAGGCTGTACAGGCACGAAGACCCCGCTACCGCAACACGAATCATCTGCTCAGTCTGACAATGTCGCAGGAAGTGGCGCACGGACGGATGGTCGGCAATCTGGCCTATGAAGTGGGACGTGAGCTCGGCTATCCGGAGGAACAACTGCGGGAGCTGACCACAGCCGGTTTCTTCCATGACATCGGAAAATCGGAGCTCCGCAAGAAAAACGGCGGCGAAGCCGATCTGGTCGTCGAAGAGATGAACGCCGTGCGGCTGCATCCGTCGGTCGGCTGTGAAATATTGAGGAGGCACGGTTTTTCCGAATATATCTGCGACGCGGTTCTGCATCATCATGAGAACTATGACGGCAGCGGCTATCCCGACAATATCGCGGGAGAGGATATCGCCGAGGCCGCTTGCATTCTCCGTGTCTGTGATGTATTCTGTGCATTGACATCCGAGAGAGCGTATCGGGGTGCTTACAGCAATGACGAGGCGATACGGATGATGATCGGAGAAGTGGAAAAATATGAAATAAGAGTTTTTCTGGCGCTTCAGAGGGTCCTTCACAGGAGCCCTGACGGACAGGTGAAAGTGCCGCCCGTATCGCCGGAAGTGGAAGGAGTATGGAAAACATTATGACAATGACAAAGAAGCCGGTAACCGGTATGAAGGATATCCTGCCTGCCGAGATGGAGATCCGGAACTATGTGCTGCAGCTGATCAACGAAACCTATTCAAGCTTCGGTTTCACACCGATCGAGACGCCGTGTGTGGAGCACATCGAGAATCTGAGCAGCAAGCAGGGCGGCGAGAACGAGAAGCTGATCTTCAAGATCCTGAAGAGAGGCGAGAAGCTCCGCCTGTCCGAAGCGAAGGAAGAGAGCGATGTGGTAGACGGCGGTCTCCGCTACGACCTCACACTGCCGCTTTCCCGTTTTTACGCAAACAATTCCGCCAATCTTCCGAGTCCGTTCAAGGCTCTGCAGACCGGCAATGTATGGCGCGCGGACCGTCCGCAGAGAGGACGTTTCCGTCAGTTCCGCCAGTGCGATATCGATATTCTCGGCGAGTCGTCCAACATCGCTGAGATCGAGCTGATCCTCGCGACCAC
>JAXJTA010000026.1:0-3364 GCA_036309825.1 Eubacterium sp.
CAGAAGATGTCCAAATCCAAGGGCAACGCCGTAGAACCGATGGGCGCGCTGGAGAAATTCGGCGCGGACGCGATCCGCTGGTACTTCTATATCAACAGCGCACCGTGGCTGCCGAACAAGTTCCATGACAAATCCGTTATCGAGTATTCCAGAAGATTCATGGGAACGCTCTGGAATACCTATGCGTTCTTCGTACAGTACGCGAACATGGACAACTTTGACGCGACCAAATATACCCTGGACTATGAGAAGCTCCCTGTCATGGATAAGTGGCTTCTGTCCCGCCTGGAGTCTACGATCAAGAGTACGGATTCGAACCTTGAGGCGTACAGGATCCCGGAGGCAGCTCGTGCCCTGGAGAGCTTTGTAGACGATATGAGTAACTGGTATGTCCGCAGAAGCCGTGAGCGTTTCTGGGCAAAGGGCATGGAGCAGGACAAAATCAACGCGTACATGACTCTGTACACCGCGCTGGTAGATCTGAGCAAGGCAGCGGCGCCGATGATCCCGTTCATGACGGAGAACATCTACCGCAACCTCGTCTGCACCGTAAACGGCAGCGCACCGGAAAGTATCCATCTGTGCGATTATCCGACCGTCAATGAGTCCTGGATCGATAAGGATCTCGAGGCGACTATGGATGACCTGATGCAGATCGTCGTACTCGGCCGCGCAGCCAGAAATGCATCCAACCTGAAGAATCGTCAGCCGATCTCCCGGATGCTGGTACAGGCGGACTTCACACTTTCCGATTTCTATACAGACATTATCGAGGACGAGCTGAATATCAAGGCCGTTGAATTCGATGATTCTCTGAAGGTAGAATATAGTATCAAACCGCAGCTGAAGACCGTAGGTCCGAAGTTCGGCAAACTTGTCGGCGGTATCCGCAAGGCTCTCGGAGAGCTGGATGGTGCTGCGGCAGTAGCGGAAGTAAACGCAAACGGCACACTGAAGATCGATGTAAACGGTGAGAGTGTAGAGCTGGCAAAGGAAGATCTCCTCATCGAGATCGCCCAGACCGAAGGTTTTGTTACCGAGTCGGATCAGGGCATTACGATCATGCTCGACACGAACCTCACCCCGGAACTTGTAGAAGAAGGTTTCGTCAACGAGATCATCAGCAAGATCCAGACCATGCGTAAAGACTTCGGTTTCGAAGTACAGGATCATATCCTTGTTTACGCAAAAGATAACGAGAAGATCGAATCCGTTCTGGAGGCTCACAGAGCACAGATCGCCGCCAAGGTAGTCGCGGATGATATCATCTTCGACCGCATCGCCGGTTTCGAAAAGGAATGGAAGATCAACGGCGAAGCAGTTACTCTCGGTATCGAAAAAGTCTGATCGGAAAGGAAAACGAATGCTGAATCCGAATTTCAAGAAAACAACAATCAAAAAAGAACTCAGAGAAGCAGTGAAGAATCTGTACCGCACCACACTGGATGAGGCAACACCGCATCAGATCTACGGCGCGCTTTGCTACGTGGTCAAGGACGTGATCATTGACAACTGGATGAAGACCCAGCAGGTTATGAAGGAAGAGGATCCGAAGATCGTCTACTATATGTCCATGGAGTTCCTGACAGGCCGTTACCTCGGCAATAACCTGCTCGCTCTTACCGCTTACGATGATGTAAAGGAAGCACTGGAGGAGCTGGGTATCGATCTGAATGCGATCGAGGATGAGGAGCGCGATCCGGCTCTCGGAAACGGAGGCCTCGGACGCCTGGCAGCATGTTTTCTGGATTCCCTTACAACCCTCGGCTACTCCGCTTACGGCTGCGCGATCCGCTACCACTTGGTATGTTCAAGCAGAAGATCGAGAACGGATATCAGGTCGAGAAACCGGACAACTGGCTCAAGGACGGCGGTTACCCGTTCGAGCTGAAACGCCCGGAATACGCGAAGGAGATCAAATTCGGCGGTTATGTAACGGTCGATTATGATGAAGAGAAAGGCCGCAATTACTACCATCAGGAGGGCTACCAGTCCGTTTTGGCTGTACCGTATGACCTTCCTGTAGTCGGCTACGATAACAACGTTGTCAACACCCTTCGAATCTGGGACGCGGAAGCGATCAATGACTTCTCACTGGATTCCTTCGATAAGGGTGATTATCACAAGGCTGTTGAGCAGGAGAACCTCGCCCGCACGATCACAGAGGTCCTTTATCCGAACGATAACCATCTGGCAGGTAAAGAACTCCGCCTGAAACAGCAGTATTTCTTCGTGTCCGCGAGTGTGCAGACCGCTGTTGAGAAATACAAGAAGACACATGATGATATTCACAAACTGTATGAGAAGGTCACCTTCCATATGAACGATACCCATCCGACGCTGACCGTGCCGGAGCTGATGCGTATCCTTCTCGATGAGGAAGGCCTTGACTGGGAAGAAGCATGGGACATCACGACGAAGTGCTGCGCATATACCAACCATACGATCATGAGCGAGGCTCTCGAGAAATGGCCGATCGAGCTGTTCGCGCAGCTTCTTCCGCGTATCTACGAGATCGTTGATGAGATCAACCGCCGTTTCTGCCTGCAGATCCGCACGAAGTACCCGAACGATGATTCGAAGATCCGCAGCATGGCGATCCTCTATGACGGCAAGGTGCGCATGGCAAATCTCGCCATCGCGGGCGGCTATTCCGTCAACGGTGTTGCAAAACTTCATACCGAGATCCTGGAAAAACGTGAGCTTCACGATTTCTACGAGATGATGCCGGAGAAGTTCAGCAACAAGACGAACGGAATCACACAGCGTCGTTTCCTGCTTCACGGCAATCCGCTTCTGGCAGACTGGGTAACCGCTCATGTCGGCAATAAGTGGATCACCGATCTTCCGGTGATCGCGAAACTCGCTCCGTACGCGGACGACAAAGCGGCACAGGAGGAATTCCTGAAGATCAAATACGAGAATAAGGTTCGTCTGGCGGACTACATTCTTGAGCACAACGGCATCAAGGTCGATCCGAAGTCGATCTTCGATGTTCAGGTAAAACGTCTGCATGAGTACAAGCGTCAGCTGATGAACATCCTGCACGTTATGTACCTGTATGACAAGATCAAGGCAAATCCGGAGCTGCCGTTCTATCCGAGAACATTCATTTTCGGAGCAAAGGCAAGTGCCGGTTACCACAGAGCAAAGCTGATCATCAAGCTGATCAACAACGTTGCGGATGTTATCAACAACGACCCGGCTATCAAGGGACGCATCAAGGTTGTCTTCATCGAAGATTACCGCGTAAGCAACGCCGAGCTGATCTTTGCGGCAGCGGATGTATCCGAACAGATCTCCACCGCCAGCAAGGAAGCATCCGGTACATCGAACATGAAATTCATGCTCAACGGTGCTCTGA
>JAXJTA010000027.1:0-2151 GCA_036309825.1 Eubacterium sp.
AGCTCATCAGAAAATACCGCAGATTGACGATGATGCAGGTCGTGATCATCTCGATCACTCCCGCTCCCGACTGCAGCAGTGTCAGCGCAGCGAACTCACCCGCCGATGCCACCATGCCCGCGGACATCCAGAACGACTGCTGTCCGTTCATGCCGATCTTGCGAGCCGCTATGCCGAGCGCGAAGGAGACCGCAAAATACCCGAGACAGATCGGAATTCCGTCCCGCAGTCCCTTCAGAAACCAGCGTCCTGTGCTGATTTTTCCGGTATCATTATCCCTTGTTTTATTATCCACTGTGTTGTTATCCACTGTATCGCCATCCATTCCATTGCCGGGCCGGGCAGATCATCACCCGATCGCAGGCCGTTCAGATTGCCTCTTCGAGCAGCCCCTTCAGTCCCTTTTCCTTGAACAGGTCCTTGTAATAGCCAAGTTCGTTATTGATGATCTCATCAAGAGCGCGCATGCCGAGCAGTTCGACCGGTGCGTGATCGTCCGTGAGGATCCGGTCGCCGCCTTCATAGGTCACAAAAAGGCCGTCCATATCGGTAAGCAGCGTCCGCAGATCGTCTTTCTTCACAGATGCCTCATTGTCCCTTAACGAATCCGAGGGATCGCGCCGGCTCGCGAAAAGTTCACGATTCGTATAACCGGCTACATCGACCGTTTCCACATAGGGAAAAACGGACGCGATCGTATCCTCGAGATAATCATTGATACTGTTCTCGGCAGTCGTCCGCATATTCATGTTCACGACCATCACACCGTTCTCTTTCAAGTGATCGCGCACCAGCGCAAAAAACTCCTGCGATGACATCTGAAACGGGATCGTGATGTCCTGGTAGGCATCGACCATGATCACGTCATATTGCTTATCGACCGCCTGCAGGTACGCGCGGCCGTCGTAGGTCGTGACCGGCACATTCTCCGCCGCGTCAAAATACTCATTGGCAAGCTCTGTGATCTTGCCGTCGATCTCCACGCCTTCGATCGTCACATTATCGAAATACCGCTCGCACTGCCTGGCATAGGTCCCGGAACCGTTGCCCAGGATCAGAATGTCACAGCCGTCCGCGAGCGCGCCGCTCATGACCGGAGCCGCCATCGCCGTATCATAATACATGCCCGTCAGGCCGTCCGTTTTTTTCGTGATCGACTGGACGCCGAAAAGAACATTCGTGGAAAGGATCGTGCTGTCCTCCTGCTCCTTGACCTGCAGGTAATTATAGATCGATTCACCCTCGTACGCGAGATTATTCTCCCAGAATGCGAAGCTGTCGCTGTTGCCGCAGATAATGCAGACAATGAAGAGGATCACCGCAATGAGGCAGCGGATCAGATTCACGCGTGCCGACAGGAAGTAGATCAGCGCGAGTGCCAGAATCACGCCCGAGAAGATCAGGAAGGTCACGGAGGTGCCGACAGCGGGGATCGTCACAAATGTCGGAAGAAAGGTTCCGATGATGCTGCCGATCGTATTGGCCGCGCCCAGCGTGCCCACGGTCCTGCCGTTGTCATCCAGGCTTCCGACCGTATATTTTACCAGCGACGGTGTTACGGTTCCCAGCAGAAAGCAGGGTGCCACGAAGATGATCATACAGGCGAGGAAAGCCGCGATCGTCAGGAGATTGCTGCTGACCGTCACGATCAGAATGCCTGTGATCGCGATAATGATATACTTTCCAAGCACCGGGATCGCCGCGATCCAGACAGCCGCGATCAGAAGTCTCCTGTACAATCGGTCCGGGTTCGGATTCTTGTCGGCGCTTCGTCCGCCGAAGATGTTTCCGAGCGCCATCGCGATCATGATCGTCGAAATAATGATCGTCCAGACGATCTGCGACGATGAGAAATACGGAGCCAGCAGACGGCTCGCTCCGAGTTCGACGGCCATCACGGCCATTCCGGAGAAAAACTCCGTCAGGTAAAGAAATGTTTTGTTTTTCATTGCTTTTTCTTTGCTCATCGATAAAAACTGCCTTCCTGTTTCTTCGCGGGCATTCTTTCACACCGCACACTGCATGTAATTATATCAAAACTGCTCTCCAAATACAACGAAAGAGGCGCCCGGGCTATGCCGGGCACCTCCTGTTTATAGAAAGTATTTTTGAGAGCGTGATCAGAAGTCGATCTCTGTATCGTAGTAGCAA
>JAXJTA010000028.1:0-2930 GCA_036309825.1 Eubacterium sp.
GACCGCGATTACAGCCAGATCGTTCTCGGAATCCGCGCCTTTGAGCGATGCGGATGCTGCTGTCTCATCGACAAAACCTACGGAAAGCTCCGTCGCTCCTTCGATTACGTGATTATTGGTGGCGATCAGGATCTCGTCATCATTCTCACCGACAATGATACCGGTTCCCGCTGCCTGGGATTCATACTGCTGGGTACCGCCAAAAACGTTTCTCAGTTCCTGTACCGACATTGATGTGATCGTTACAAGAGACGGCATCGCGTTTGCCGTTACGGTGCTGACGGATGTATCACCGGACGTCGTGTTTGCGGTCGTTACCGTATTCGTTGTTCCGATCTGTGCTGTTGTGGTTCCTGTCGCGGTATTTGCATCCGATCCAGTGCTTCCGGCACTTGCGGAGGCTTCACTTGTCGTTCCCGTTCCGCCAATGGCAACCGCGGCGCGGTTCACACCGTAGGTCGTGCCGCCCGCAACCAGTCCGAAGACCAGTGCATAGGCTGCGATCTTCGCGAAGGCACCGTTTTTCTTCCGGTTCTTATTCTTATTGTTCTTCGGTGCGCGCGCCGGACCGTTCGGTGTGCCTGCCGGACTGTTCGCCGCAGAGTTTCCTTCGCCCTCGAAAATGCTGTTGTTCTTCGGATCAAAATCGTTATTTCCGTAATTGTAATTATAGTTGTTGAAATCGCTCATTGTTTCCCATCCTTTCTGCCCTTGCGGGGATGTATCTGATGAATCACGCGGCCGGTATTGCACGACCGGTAACGGTTTATCTTTATTACATGTCCTACTTTACAGGGGAATTGTGTTTGAAAAATGGGGATTCCGTGTTCGAATTATGTTGGAAGTGTGAAGAAAGTGTGTGCAGCGGAGACAACGAAGCAATCATACACACGTTCTAACCTCATGTGTATTTTCACTTGAATTCCTCTTGAATTTACGAAAAAATATGCTATTATTAAAGTAATTATACACACTGAGTGGTTTCTATGTGAACGATTACTTTAAACGGAGGTATTTCCATGCTTTTGACCTATCAGGAGTGCCTGGATAAATATGGGAGTGATTATCAATTAAAAAGGGAAATTGAAAACGGAAATCTTTTCATGGAAGAAAAAGGGATCTACTCTACTAAACAGAATGTTTCTGTAATAGATGTGATTATGCGGAAATACCCTAAAACAATATGTACCGGAAAGAGTGCTTATTATTACCATTCCCTGACCGATGTAATACCGGATCATTATTACCTTGCAAGCAGGCGAACAGATACAAGGATAAAGGATTCTCGTATCATACAGTCTTATCAGAATGATGAAATATTTGCTACAGGTATCACGGAGATTCAATATAACAATTCCACTATCCGCATATATGATAGGGAGCGTATGCTAATTGAACTAATGAGATTTAATTCTAAAATATCGATGGATTATTATAAAGAAATCATAGGTAACTATCGCAGGATTTCTTTTGAACTTGATTTTGGGATTATCGAGGATTACGCAGCTATGTTCAAAAACGGAGCTAAGCTTATGAAAAAAATACAGATGGAGGTACTTTAATGAACCTTTATGACGAAATAGAAAAGATCAAGATGTCGGGCTACAGTGAACAGAATGCACAGGCAAAACTCGGACAGGATATAATGCTGAAGGCAATAGCTGACAGCGGTATGGCGAGAAGTGCTACGATAAAAGGCGGTGTTGTCATGAGAAACATTTCCGGTAATGCGCGTCGGGCCACTCAGGATCTCGATCTGGATTTCATCCGTTATTCCATATCTGATGATTCCATTCGTAAATTTGTTAAAAAACTAAATTGCATAGATGAACTGACCATAAAGCTTAACGGAAAGATAATCGAACTCAGTCATCAGGATTACAAGGGAAAACGAATTTTCATTAGTATCACCGATGCAGAAGGAACTGTAATATCCCTAAAAATGGATTTGGGCGTACATAATGACCTCTCTATTGAACAGCAAGAATACGCTTTTGATATCGAATTCCAAGAAGATGCCGTAAGCCTTCTAATAAACTCCCCTGCACAAATGATTGCCGAAAAGCTCAAATCAATGATAAGGTTTGGAATCCGTAATACCAGATATAAAGATGTTTATGATATTTGCTATCTGAGCGACCGTGTAAATATGCATCAGTTAAAGGATTGTATTCAGAAATACATTTTTGACGATTCAACGCTTAGGAATGTGTCCGATATAAATGCAGTCATCACCAGAATAGAGCGAATGTTCACAAATCCCGACTATCTGCGTGATTTTCATAAATCCCAAAAAAACTGGCTTGATATATCTGATGACGAAGTTCTTGAAAAGGATCTCGCCTTTATAAAAAGTATTTCATTTTAAGAAGAGAAATTTATCATGATAAAAACACTGACACCACAGCAGGCGTCCGCGCGCCTGCATGCCCTGGAATCGACGGGCTCGATCCCCGTCTATCAGATGCTTCCCGAAGAAGCCATCCACGTCCCCGGACACGGACCGCGCTATCTGATTCCTTACCTGATGAGTGATGTGATCGAGGATTATCTGATCCTCTGCGGCCTTCCGGAGGGATGCGTTTTGGCCGAAGATGTGACGGCAGAAGAACTCCTGAGCCTTCCGCAGGTGACATTCATGGAGTCGATCACGCTGTACCGCTTCGACCGGATCGGTCATCTCTGGGTCGAAGATCACCCCGTGATCCGCAGGCTCGTGAACTTCTCTCTCTGCCTTCGAAACATATACCGCTTCATCGATCCGGAGGATTCGGGCGAATTGCTCCCGTTCCTTCCGCAGCTCGTGGAATTCGCGCCGTTCCGCTACTGGTCGCCGATCCGCGAAAGCATCGATGACTGGGCGGAAGAGACCCCTGCCGGCCTTACCGCCTTCCGCCACTACGCGGAAAAAGCGGAGGATCAGGTACTGC
>JAXJTA010000029.1:0-2012 GCA_036309825.1 Eubacterium sp.
ATATTCTGCAGATCGCGCGGAAGTATAAAATGAGTTTTTACAATGAACAGACGGGCGACGGCCTGCTGCGTCATGTGCTGATCCGTACCGCGCACAAGACGGGACAGATCATGGTGGTGCTCGTGCTGACATCGCCGATCATGACAGGTAAAAACAATTTTGTCGCTCTTCTTCGGAAGAAGCATCCGCGGATCGCGACCGTCGTGATCAATGTAAATGATGAAGACACCTCGATGGTTCTGGGCGAGAAGGAATCGGTCGCTTTCGGAAAAGGGCAGATCGAGGATGAACTGTGCGGAAAGCGATTCCGTATTTCCTCCCGTTCGTTCTATCAGATCAATCCCGTTCAGACGGAAAAACTATACGAGACTGCGATCGAGTACGCGGAACTGACGGGAAGCGAGACGGTCGTTGACGCGTACTGCGGCATCGGTACGATCGGCATCTGCTGCGCCGATCACGCGGCACAGGTCATCGCCGCGGAGTTGAACAGCGATGCGGTAAGGGATGCGGCAGCAAATGCCAGGCGAAATAATGTGAAGAATATCCGCTTTGTGAACAAGGACGCCGGGAAAATGCTCTCCGGGATGGCTGCGGAAGGAAAAAGAGCGGATGTGATCATCATGGATCCGCCGCGCACCGGCTCCAGTCCGGAATTTCTGGCAGCGGCTGTAGCGATCGCGCCGAAGAGGATCGTCTATATTTCCTGCGGTCCGGATACTCTTGCCAGAGACCTCGAGATCCTTGCGAAGAGCGGATATAAGGCGGAGAAAGCGAAGGCTTTTGATATGTTTCCGTTCACCGATCATTGCGAGGTCATTGTGTCTCTGACACGAACGGATCAGTAACGGAAGTGCCGGAGAAAACCGGAAAAAGTAGAAAATGAACAGAGAATTATGCGGATCACCGACTCGAATAATGAGCCGGTGATTTTTTGCGGCAAATTTGTGCTCGAATGTCATACAATATGTACAATGTAAACAGACGATACTAATAAAATATGTGCAATATTTAAATATTGTGCTATAGTAAAAGCAAATTCAAAGTTCTTTGAAAGCGTGGGCATCAGAATACTTTCGAAGTATTGGTTTCAGCATGATAATGAGGAGGGAGAACAATGAAGAAAAAGAAATTCAAGAAAGTATCGACCTTTGCGGCTGCAGCCGTTGCTGCCGGTTTTATTTGCGCAGCGGGCGGAGTGAAGGCGGAAGCGGCGGAATTGGGCAATACGGATCCGGCGCCGGCTGACCCGGGTACAGAATCGGCAGAGGCAGAAGGGACACATCAGGTACCGGAGACGAGAGAGGAAGCGGAGGAGAATCTGGATACCGCCAAAGAGAACACTGCAGAGGCAAAGGATGAGCTGGACAACGCCGGTCAGGCAGTTGCCAATGCCGAGGCAGACGCGAACGCTGCCGATGCTGCTGTAAGCGATGCCGAGCAGACGAAAGCCGATGCGGAGCAGACCCTGAATGCGGCAGAGGATGACAAGAAGCAGGCACAGGCTGCCGTGGAGGCTGCGCAGACGGAAGCGGACGCAGCCCAGACGACACTTGATGCAGAGGCGGAAAAAGCGGCAGCATCCGAATCCGGCAAGAAGGTAGAAGAAGCGCAGGATGCGCTGAATGCGGCGCAGACTGAGGAAGCAGATAAGGAAAAGGCAAACACTGCCGCACAGCAGGAACAAGCGGCTGCGCAGCAGGCAGCAGATGCCGCACAGACGGCAGCGGATAAGGCAGCGGCCGATGCCGAAATCGCAAAAACGGCAGAAGATAGGGCACTGGCTGATAAGAATGCGGCAGATACCGCAAAGGAAGCTGCGGATCAGGCTGTAACCGATAAGGAGGCGGAGATCGCACAGACACAGGGCGATATCGACGCGAAGCAGGCTGAGGCGGAGAATGAAAAGAACGCGCTGACAGATGCGCAGAGCGAACAGGCAGCGGCAATCGCGAACCAGAAAGATGCGGAGCAGGCAGTTGACGAGGCATCCGAAGCGGTAAAAACAGCGC
>JAXJTA010000030.1:0-8983 GCA_036309825.1 Eubacterium sp.
TGATTCCAAGGTCGGAAGCCGCGGCGGCAAGATCGATTACTCCCTTCTTCTCGACGGACTGATCGCTGAGCGTGAGCAGGGAATCACCATTGATGTTGCTTATCGTTACTTTACTACCGATAACCGGAGCTTTATCTGCGCCGACACACCGGGGCATGAAGAATATACCAGAAACATGGCTTGCGGAGCTTCCTTCGCTGACCTGTCGATCATTCTGATCGACGCGACCCAGGGCGTGCTGATCCAGACCAAGCGGCACGCGAGGATCTGCGCGCTGATGGGAATTCGGTATTTCGTTTTTGCGGTAAACAAAATGGATCTCGTGAAATATGACGAGAACCGCTTCCGTGAGATCGAGAGCCAGATCAGAGAACTGGAGAAAGATCTGGGTCTTCAGAATATCCAGATCATTCCGGTATCTGCCACCGAGGGTGACAATATTACAAAGCCGACGACGAACTTCGACTGGTACAAGGGACCGACGCTTCTCCATTATCTGGAGACCGTTGATGTTGCCGAGGCGACCGCCGACGAGAAGGGATTCTATATGCCGGTGCAGCGTGTATGCCGTCCGAACCATGAATTCCGCGGCTTCCAGGGACAGATCGAGCATGGCTCTGTCCACACAGGCGATGAGATCCGCACTCTTCCGAGCGGTGAGACCGCACACGTTAAAAGCATTCTCGTTGCGGATCATACCGAGACAGAGGCGGGAGAAGGCCAGCCTGTCACCATTCAGCTCGACCGGGAAGTTGATGTTTCCCGCGGCTGCGTACTGGAGTCGGGCAGCGGCCTCAAGGCATCCGATACCTTTGAGACGGAACTTCTCTGGATGGATGACGCTCCTCTGACGATCGGTAAAAACTTCCTGGTCAAGGTCGGTACAAAGAAGATCCCCGGAATCCTGACAAAGATCTCCTACAAGATCGATATCAATACCGGAGAGCAGAAAGCTGCCGATACATTGCAGAAAAATGAGATCGCCGTCTGTGAACTTGCGGTTACGGAACCGATCATCATTGATGAGTTCACAAACCATCGTACACAGGGAGAATTGATCCTCATCGACCGCATCAGTCATATGACGTCCGCCTGTGGTGTTGTGACCGCGGTAAAAGAAGGCACGCAGAAAAAGAACCATCCGGTTGCGGACCGCAACATGAGAAGTGCCCTTAACTGGCAGCACCCGCTCGTGGTAGAATTCCGTCCGGGTGAAGACGGTACGACTGTCGACGCGATCGAAGAGGCGGAATTCCGTCTCGTACGCAACGGCCGTCATACCTATCTGTACAAGCCCGAAGCGGGAGAAGACTTCTCTGCTGTTGTACGCGCTCTGAATCAGGCAGGCATCATCGTTCTTCTGATCCTCGAAGGGGATGCGGAGCCGGATACCCGTCTGGCATCGGATGAATTTTACAAGACATGGTCGCAGATCAGCGGCGGCGCGCAAGCCGGCGCAGCGGATATCTCAAGCCGGATCTTTGGCCTCAGCAACGCGAATCTGACCATCGATTCGAATAACTGGATCATCTGACAGAGGATTCCGGTAATTCGATCGGATCCGCCTATGCCTATGCCGATGCATTTCGGTAATCGGGTCTTGACACCTTGAAGTGTGTAGAATACGATTATTTCGACAGTTTTACCGCTTCGAAGAGCAGGGAATTTGCAGGCAACGGTTTTTCCGGACACGGAGACCGATCTATGAAAGTGGTGTACCGTTTGGTATGCCACTTTTATTTTGCTACACAAGACCGGCAAGCGGAGCCATGCTTGCATAAGGCTCCATTTGCCGGTCGTAAGAACATCGAGAAGCTTGCTTCGAGATGTTCGCGTGCGAAATCGAGTAGGAGGGGAGAATTCCGTCCTACTCGATTATTTGGAAGGCGCAATAAAGAAACATGAAGAAAATTGATTTTGCGAACGGGAAAATTCCCATCAGCATTCTCCGGGCAACGGGGCCGATGCTGGCGGCGCAGCTTTTGAATCTCCTCTACAATATTGTCGATCGCATTTACATTGCGAGAATCGAAGGAATCGGAACGACCGCACTCGGGGCGATCGGAATCTGCTTTCCTGTGATCGTGATCATCCAGGCGTTCAGTTCGATGTACGGAAGCGGCGGAGCACCGCTTTTCTCCATCGAGAGGGGAAAGGGAAATGATGACGCCGCTGCGAGGATCCAGAGCACGGCTTATACGCTCCTCATCGGAACGGCACTGGTGCTCACCGCTGTCGGCATGGTTTTTGCCGGACCGATCCTCAGGGCTTTCGGCGCATCGGAGGAGGCGCTTGCCTATGCGCTTCCGTATATGCGGATCTACCTGATCGGAACACTTCCCTCGATGCTGGCAACGGGCATGAATCCGTACATCAACGCGCAGGGCTATGCCTCGACGGGAATGATCTCCGTGGTGATCGGGGCGGCAGCGAATATCGTTCTTGATCCACTCTTTATCTTCACACTCGGTCTGGGGATCGAAGGCGCGGCGATCGCGACGATCCTCTCGCAGGCTATGTCGGCGGTATTCGTTGTTCGCACGCTGAAGCGGCGCTCGGAGCTGAAGATCCACCTGCTCACGGGAGAAGAGCGGAGAGCGTGCGGCCCGGACGTCCGCAATATTATCGGCCTCGGGTCCTCCTCCTTTGTGATGCAGTTTACGAACAGCCTCGTAACGATCTGCGCCAATAATGTTCTGCTTCGGACGGGCGGTGACCTTTTCATCTCGATCATGACGATCGTATCCAGTGTGAGACAGATGGTGGAGACTCCGATCTTTGCTATTGTCGAGGGGGCGTCCCCTCTGATCAGTTTCAATTACGGGGCGAGAAAACCGCGGCGTGTGATTTACGCGGTCGCGATCATGGCGGCTATGACGCTTGTCTACGCAGGCTTCATGTGGGGCTTCATCGTGGCAAAACCGGAATTCCTGATCTCGATCTTCAGTTCGGACAGGGCGATCCTTACAGATGCGATCCCCGCGTTGAAGCTGTACTTCACGGCATTTATCTTTATGTGTTTCCAGTACACGGGACAGACCGTATTCAAGTCACTGAACAAGAAAAAGCAGGCGATCTTCTTCTCGCTGCTTCGTAAAGTCGTGATCGTGGTGCCGCTGACTTTCCTGCTGCCGTATGTGTTCGGAATGGGAACGGACGGTGTTTTTGCCGCGGAGCCGGTATCCAATGTGATCGGCGGACTGCTTTGCTTTATCACGATGCTGCTCACGGTCCTTCCGGAGCTGAAACAGATGGAGAAAGCGGACGCGCAGATTTAATGCAGTATGCAGAACCTGCTGTGAAAAACAGGAAATTCGAGAAAATATCAGGGAATAAAAGAGAATACGAGAAATATGAGAAATATGAGGAAATAACCGGGAAATTCAAGAATCCACGGATGCAAAGGAAAGGAACAGGATATGACAGAACAGTTGAGTAAAGAAATCAAGGAGAGAGTGGAAGGCTACCGGGAGCTCCTGCTGGAGAGACTGGGAGAACTTGTCGCGATCCCGAGTACGGAGGGAAAGCCGGAGTCTGATGCGCCGTTCGGACGTGAACCGAAGAGAGCTCTGGAGGCGGCGCTGAAAATGTGCGAGGCAGACGGCTTCCGCACGAAAAACGTGGATAACTATGCCGGGTACGCGGAAATGGGAGAGGGAGAGCAGCTGATCGGCGTGATCGGTCACCTCGATGTTGTTCCGGCTGCCGAAGGTGACGGCTGGGATTCTGATCCGTTCACCATGACGGAGAGGGACGGCGTTCTCTACGGGCGCGGTGTTGCCGATGATAAGGGCGCCGTTGTCGCGTCGATGATCTCGATGAAAGTTCTGAAGGACATGGGGATTCCGCTGACGAAAAGAGTCCGCCTGATCATGGGAACCAATGAGGAGACCGGATCGAGATGCCTGGAATATTACGTTCAGAAGGAAGGACACGTTGACTACGGCTTCACCCCGGACGGTGACTTTCCGCTCGTCTATGGCGAGAAGGGCATGATCCGCGCAAAGTACGAAGCGAACACACAGATCCTTTCCATCGAAGGAGGAGCGGCATCCAACATCGTCTGCGGAAAAGTAAAAGCCGCCTTCGTTCCGGGAACTCTGCCGGAAGAAAAACTGGCTTCTTACTTCGGGAAGAACGGGATTCGGTTTGAGCTTACAAAGAGCGGCGATGCGGATTCACTGACCGTATTCGGCAAGACGGCGCACGCATCGACACCGGAGCTCGGTGTGAACGCGATCGCCTATCTCTTTGCCGGCCTGAAGGATGTCGGTTTTGCGGATCCGCTCGTTGATTTTTACTGCGGCCATATCGGCACCGCGACCGACGGAAACGGACTCTTCGGCGAAGTGCGTGATGAGTACGGCGCGCTCACGCTGAATACGGGTGTGATCAAAGGCAAAAACGGAGCGGCAGAAGGAACGATCGATATCCGCTTCCCGGTGACAATGAGCGCGGAGCAGATCCTTGCGTTGGCAGAGGGAAAGCTGTCTGACGCAAACGGACAGATCACAATAACCGGAACAACGGAACCGCTGTTTTTCTCTCCGGAATCCGACCTGGTAAAATCCCTGGCGGAGAGTTATGTGGAGGTAACCGGCGATACCGTGAACAAACCGATGACGATCGGAGGCGGAACTTACGCGAAAGAGATCCACAACACGGTTGCGTTCGGCTGCGCGTTCCCGGGGATCGATTATCATCTGCACGACAACAATGAGTGGGTCAGAATCGATGAACTTCTGCTGCAGGCGGAGATCTATGTGCACGGAATTCTGAAGCTGCTTGAGGTCTGATCCGCAGCGGGCTCCTGAGCCGCAGCAAGCTCCTGAGCCGCAGCAAGACACGGAGACACTTGAAGATCCGAAACAGATAGTCGGCGTTTTTTACAAAAAGCGCCGACTATTTTCGTCGTTATTTCATAAAAAATACAATAAGAAATTACCGGAGCTGAATAAATATTAATAATATGCATGAACATGAGGAATTATACACTTGCTATGCGATTGTTCATACATTTTTTAGAGATTAATAAGGAATTAATATTTCTTGTTGCAAGGGGCAATTTATAGTAGAATATTACTATTATATCGCCACATTTAAAGTGCCAAACATTGCGCGTATGCATGTTGGGCCTCTTTTCATGTGGGAAATATCGGAAGGTGGAAGAATATGAATCCAAAGACTTTGAAGTACATTTTGAAACGTATTATTCTTGCTGTCTTCACAGTTTGGGTAGTAATCACCGTGACATTTTTCATCATGCACGCCGTTCCCGGCGGCCCGTTCGTTGGTGAAAAAGCGGTATCCCCGGCTGTACAGAAGGCAATGGAAGCAAAATACGGTCTGGACAAGCCGCTCTTTGAACAGTACCTGACATACCTCACGGATGTCATCCAGTTTAAGTTCGGCCCGTCCCTGAAACAGAGAGGACGTATGGTCATCGATATCATGACCGACGGTCTGAAGACCTCCATCAAGCTCGGCGTTATTGCGGCATTCCTCGCGCTGATCTCCGGCACGATTCTCGGCTCCTTCGCGGCGCTGAGAAGAAATACCGTATTTGACCGTGTGATCATGGTCGTTACGACAGCGTTTGTATCGATGCCGTCCTTCATTATGGGATCGCTCCTGCTGATCGTTTTTGCCATTGAGCTGAAAGTGCTCCCGGCGAACGGCTCCACGGCTGCCGGACTGATCCTGCCGATCATTACCCTGATGCTGTATCCGATGTCTTACATCACCCGTATGACACGTTCTTCGATGCTGGACGTACTCGGACAGGATTACATCCGTACCGCGAAGGCAAAGGGCGTACCGAGACTGCGCGTGATCTTCGGCCATGCACTGAAGAACTCCCTGATCCCGGTCATCACTTACTTTGGACCGATGCTGGCGTATATTGTTACCGGCTCCCTCGTCGTAGAGCAGATCTTTGCTGTACCGGGAATCGGCCGCGCGTTCGTACAGAGTATCATCAACCGTGACTACACACTGATCATGGGAACGACGATCGTCCTCGCGACGCTCATCGTCATCATGAACCTGATCAGCGATATCCTGTACAAAGTAGTAGATCCGCGTATCAATCTGGAGTAAGGAGACAAAAATGGACATCAATAATCTGAAACATTTCAGTGCGCAGGTCGATCTGGATGATTTCAATCCTGCCAGTGAAAAAGACAAAGAATATATGGTCAAGATGCGTCCGTCCACCACGGCATTCAAGGACGGCGTGCGAAGACTTCGCAAAAACAAAATTGCCATGATCAGCTTCTGGATCATCGTGATCATTGCCCTCGCGGTAATTTTTATCCCGATGTTCTGGCCGTACAAGTACGAGGCGATCCTCGGCATGCAGCCCGGTAAACCGGTCGATGCTTCCTTCAACAACCTGGCACCGTTCGAATACGCGAAATCGGAGCTGGCTAGGATCGAGAGCGGAGAGAGCGTTTTTCCGCATATCTTCGGAACCGACGCGCAGGGACGTGATTATTTCATCCGTGTCGTTTACGGAACCAGGATCTCTCTTGCGGTAGGTCTGTTCGCAAGTATTATCGTCCTTGTCATCGGTCTGCTCGTAGGATCGATCTCCGGTTACTGCGGCGGTGTTGTTGATATGATCATCATGCGTATCGTTGATATCATCTACTCTCTGCCGGACATGCTGATGGTAATCCTTCTGGCAGCCGTTCTGAAGGTGGCGATCGGTACGAGCCTGGAGGGAACGCCTCTGGCAAAGATCGGTTCGAATATTATATCGCTGTTCATTATCTTCGCGATCCTGTATTGGGTATCGATGGCACGTCTGATCCGCGGACAGATCCTTTCTCTTCGTGAGCAGGAATATGTCCTCGCGTCGCAGGCAGCGGGCGCCAAGGGCTCCTGGGTCATCCGCAAACATCTGATTCCGAACTGCATCTCCGTCATCGTTATTTCGACGGCGCTGCAGATCCCGAGCGCGATCTTCACAGAGAGTTACCTGTCGTTCCTGGGACTCGGTGTAAACGCGCCGATGCCGTCCCTCGGTTCTCTTGCTTCCGATGCGCTGAACGGTCTGTCCTCTTATCCGTATCGTCTGATTATTCCGGCGATCGTGATTTCACTGATCGTACTGTCGCTGAACCTGTTCGGTGACGGTCTTCGCGACGCATTCGATCCGAAGCTGAATAACTAAGGGAGGACTACTGAAAATGGCATTACTTGAAGTAAAAGATCTGCACACATCATTCTTTACCGATGCCGGTGAGGTTCGTGCCGTAAACGGTGTATCCTTTCAGCTGGATCACGGCAAGGTCCTCGGTATCGTAGGTGAGTCAGGATCGGGTAAATCCGTAACCGCATATTCGATTATGCAGATCCTGGCAGGCACCGGTAAGATCGTATCCGGTTCCATTAAATTTGACGGACAGGAGCTGGTTGGCGCCGGCGAGAAAGTGATGAAGGACATCCGCGGAAACAAGATCTCGATCATTTTCCAGGATCCGATGACCAGCCTGAACCCGACCTATACGATCGGACATCAGCTTATGGAGGCAATTCTTCTCCATACAAACCGCAACAAACAGCAGGCATGGGACCGCGCGGTCGAGATGCTGAAGCTTGTAAATGTAAATGAGCCGGAAAAACGTATGAAGCAGTATCCGTACGAGTTCTCCGGCGGTATGAGACAGCGTGTCATGATCGCGATGGCACTTGCCTGCGAACCGGATATTCTGATCGCGGACGAGCCGACCACAGCGCTTGACGTTACGATCCAGGCCGGTATTCTGGAACTGATGAAAGACATCCAGAAGAAAATGGGCATGGCGATCATCATGATCACGCATGACCTCGGCGTTGTCGCACAGCTCTGTGACGAGGTCGTTGTCATGTATGCCGGCTCCATCTGTGAGCAGGGTACCGCGGACGAAATCTTCTACAATCCGTGTCACGAGTATACCAAAGGCCTGATGCGTTCGATTCCGACCGCTGAAAACTCCGGCCAGAGACTGGAGCCGATCAGCGGTACACCAATCGATCTGCTCAATATGCCGAAAGGCTGCCCGTTCGCACCTCGCTGCGACGCGGCTATGAAAATCTGTATCAAACAGCGCTGCGAGCGTATGGAGATCAATGATTCCCACTATGCTTCCTGCTGGATGAATGTGAAGAAGGCGGTGAGCGAAAAATGAGTGAAGTCAACAACAATAAGCCTCTCGTAGAGGTCAAGCATCTGAAGCAGTACTTCAACATCAGCACCGGATTCTTCCAGTCCAAACCGCTGAAGGCTGTCGATGATATTTCTTTTAATATTCGTGAGGGCGAGACCCTCGGACTCGTAGGCGAGTCCGGCTGCGGCAAGACGACCGCGGGCCGTTCCATCCTGCATCTGTATCAGCCGACGGCCGGTGAAGTATGGTTCCGCGGCAAGCAGATCAAGACAAAGAGCGATATTCAGCAGTTCCGCACCAAGGCTACGATGGTATTCCAGGATCCGTATTCATCACTGGATCCGAGAATGACCGTTGCCGATATCATCGGAGAGCCGCTCGATATCCATCATATGTACAATTCCAAAGCTGAGAGACGGGAGAAGATCCTGGAGCTTATGAATCATGTAGGTCTGAACAGTGAGCATGCTGCCAGATATCCGCATGAGTTCTCCGGCGGCCAGAGACAACGTGTCGGCATTGCCCGTTCGCTGGCCGTAAACCCGGACTTCATCGTCTGCGATGAGCCGGTATCCGCGCTGGACGTATCGATCCAGGCACAGGTTATCAACATGTTCGACGAACTGCAGGACAAGATGGGACTTACCTATCTGTTCATCGCTCATGACCTTCTGGTCGTTCGTCACATTTCCGACCGTATTGCCGTTATGTACCTCGGCAAGATGGTAGAAATGTCTGATGCTGAAGAACTCTATGCAAAGCCACTTCATCCATATACACAGGCTCTTATGTCTGCTATTCCAATTCCTGACCCAACTCACGAAAAGGAA
>JAXJTA010000031.1:0-2716 GCA_036309825.1 Eubacterium sp.
GATTTATGAAGTGAGCTTGTGGTTTACTACTGCATAAGGCGAATTTGAATATTGTTTTGAAAATATTGGAAAATTTCTCCATAAGACAACGACAATAACAAGATGAGAGGGGAAACTTGCAGCATGGCAGTACATAAGCAGAAATTGAGGATGTTCTATGTGTATCAGATCCTGAAACAGGAAACCGACGAGGAACATATTCTTTCGGCTGCGGATATTATTCATATTCTGATCAGCAGATATGATATCTTTGTCGACCGCAGAAGTATCTACAGCGATATCGAGACCTTAGTCGAAGCTGGTGTGGACATCATCACGGTGAAGGGAAATCTGCACGGCTATTTCATGGGAAGCCGGCTGCTCGAGTTTCCCGAACTGATGATGATGATCGACAGTGTGCAGGTGACGCCTTCCATCTCGGAGCGGCGTTCCAGGGACCTCATCGACCGCCTGGAGAAGCTTACCAGTAAATATAAAGCGAAGCAGCTTCATCAGCAGGTCATTCTGATGGACCGGCCGAAGACGCAGAATGAGACGGTCCTGTACGCGATCGATAAGTTGCATGCGGCGATCTACCGGAGAAAGCAGGTCTCCTTCCAGTATGTGGAATGGACCGTTAGAAAAGAACACAGGATCCTCAATGACGGCGAATGCTTTTATGTGAATCCTTGCGCATTGACCTGGATTGCGGAGAGCTATTATCTGATGGGGATTCCCGTCGGCGGCCGGAATATGAAGTTCTACCGGATCGACAAGATGATCCACCTTCAGGTTGAGGATACCGATCGGGAGACTGTAGCGGACGGAAGGATCAACCCCGCCGAGGAGGGCAAGAAATTCTTCGGTACATCGGACGGCAAGGTAAAGGATGTTACCCTGCGCTGTGATAACTGCTGCGCGGGTTCGATCCTCGACCGCTTCGGCACCGATATCATGATCGTGCCTGAGGATGAGCTGCATTTCCACGTAACACTGCCGATCGCGGTCAGCGCGCCGTTTTACGGGTGGGTGGCTTCATTTGGCAGCAAAATGACGATTGCCGCTCCGATCAAGGTTCGGGAAGGATATCGGACATTCCTGCAGGAGGCCGCGGCACCGCTTGAAGAGGAAGCGGAAGAGGAGAACGGCTGACGAATTCAACGGAATTTGGGATAAGGAATTTGACAGTAAACCAGGGGTTTCGTACAATATAGACAGGACTTTTGACGGGGTACCGAAAAGGTACCTCGTTTTTTTCGGATCCGGTGCATGCAAAAGCGGTCATAATGCCTGCATATGGAAATGCGCGTTGATGTAGTCACGGTCGAGGTTTTCGCCGATGACGAGGAGGACGTCCTGGCCGATGGCAGCGGGCGTGATCTCGGCGTGGTCATGGGTGATGTTGACGGTAAGCCATGTTCCGTCCGGGAGGGGATGAAAGCCCTTGATCCGGATGATGCCGCCGGCTTTGGGGTCATTGATCAGCGGGGCGATACTGCTGCGCAGTTCGTCTTCGGTTACCGGCGGTTTCATATAGATCAGGGAGTCAAAGTCACTCATGCGGCTGACCGGCATGCGCACGTGGTCGGCACTCGCGTAGCCGCAGGTGAACAAGTCAGTCCAGTCTCTATCGGTAAATTCCGTCCATTCCCTGTCGATCACGATGCCCGTAATGTCGCGGCTGCAATGGAATTCCCGCATACAGTTTCTCAGATAGGTGATTACAGCGTCTTTTCTGTCGGAAGGGTATTGTTGTGTACGGCTCATCACGATGCGGCCTGCATTGGCGGCCTGTGAGACGAGAAGGTAGTCTGCTTCGCGGGAGAGCGGGATATCCAGCCCTGTGTCGAGGAGGGTGATGACATTTCCGGGTTCGTACCAGCGATCGAGCGGCTCGTCGCGGAGAACGTCGAAGAATTCATCCGCATCGAAGATCCCTGACGGCTCAACGATCACACGCTGATATCCCATCATGGCAAGCGAGATGAGTTTTGTTTTGAACCGGCGCAGATGGTCTTCATAGGTGTTGCCGCCGATGACCATTTCGACGTTGCAGTCATCACAAAGCAGCTCGCTCAGAAGCATCATATCGACATTGACGGCACCGTAGTCGTTCACGATGATACCGATGCGTGTTCCATCATCGAGCAGATGGCGGGCATAGGAGCGGATAAAGGTCGTTTTTCCGGACCCGAGAAAGCCGGTGATCAGATCGACTTTGATCATAGTTTATTTCCTCCAATTGCAAATCAAATGCAGATTGCAAATCAAATGCAGGCAGAGTCCCAGACTGCATGAAGAGTACACATCTTCCTTCGCACGAAGCAAAGCCTGTCCATATATGATAACACAAAAAAAGCTGCTGCACGAAACGTGCGGCAGCTTTTTTGTAAATCAGGCTAAGTTAGGCTTCAGCCGGTTTTTCGTCTTCCTGAACATCACGATAGGTACGTTTGCTCGGGATCTCGCCGGTCTTCCACTGGAATTTTCCGAGGAAGCCCCAGAGTATCGCGATCACCGGTGTGAGCAGGTTGAAGAATGCGTACGGCAGGTATACGAAGCTGTTTACGCCGAGAGCAGCGGTAGCGAAGGCACCGCAGAGGTTCCACGGGATCAGCATCGATGTTACGGTACCGGAATCCTCCAGTGTACGGGAAAGCGTCTGCGGAAGCATATCTTTCTCTTTGTAGCAAGGAATCAGGAGACGGCCGCCGAGTACGATGGTGAGGTACTGGGA